>JANXUL010000176.1 GCA_025356235.1 Bacteroidota bacterium | reverse complement strand
CCTTGCCATAGATTACCTGCAACAACAGGCGGGTAAGCACCGCACGACTATTATTTTATCAGACATCCTCCAAGCGGGACAATATGAAGAGGCTTTGTATCGCGATATCGCAGCACAATTAAAGGTTCGTGGTATTAACAGGTTAATTGGTATTGGTACCGCTATTAGCAGGTGGCAGGCTGTTTTTGCAGATATTGAAAAAACAGCGGCAGGTAACGGTTTATTCGCGGCCTTTTATAATTCCACCGATGAATTCTTACAGCATGCCGGAACACAGCAATTCAAAGACGAATATATTTTATTGAAAGGCGCACGTGTATTTGCTTTTGAGCGGATATCGAATTGGCTGGAACAGAAAGTACACCAAACAGTAATGGAGATTAACCTCTCCGCAATGATTCATAACCTGAAAGAATACCAAAAACATTTATCGCCCTCTACCAGGGTAATGGCCATGGTAAAAGCCTTCAGCTATGGTAGTGGCAGTGCGGAAATAGCCCGGGTATTGCAGTTTCACAAAGTAGATTACCTGGCTGTGGCTTATGCTGATGAAGGCGTTGAATTACGCAAGGCGGGTATCAGTTTACCTATTATGGTAATGAATACTGATGAAGCCGGTTTTGATGCATTGGTTACCTATGACCTTGAACCGGAGATCTATTCATTTCCCATTTACCTGGCTTTTCATAAGTATCTCTATCAACAGGCGATACAGCAGTTTCCTGTGCATATCAAATTCAATACCGGTATGAACCGACTTGGCTTTGAAGTAAACGAAGCGGGTACGCTGGCCGGTTTATTAACCACCCATCATACTATGGCTGTGAAAACGGTATTTAGTCATTTGGTTGCCAGTGAAAACCCGGCGCATGATGCATTTACCGAACAGCAGGTAATTTTATTCCAGAAAGCCTGTACAGTTATGCAGCAACAGGTAAAGTATCCTTTTATAAAACATATAGCCAATTCTGCTGCTATTTTCCGAAACCCGGAATACCAGTTTGATATGGTTCGTTTGGGTATTGGCCTGTATGGTGTTGATAGTGCGGATGGAAAAAAGCTTTCGCTTGAAACAGTAATGACCCTCAAATCTACCATAGCACAAATACGAAAGGTAAAGGCGGGAGATAGTGTTGGTTATAACCGCAATGGGCAGGTAATACATGATAGTCTTATAGCCACGGTTCGTATTGGCTATGCAGATGGTTATGGGAGAACACTGGGCAATGGCGCAGGTAGTATGTTTGTAAATGGAAAACTGGTGCCGGTGATAGGTAATATTTGTATGGATATGACAATGCTTGATGTAACCGGCCTGCCTGAATTGAAAGAAGGGGATGAGGTAGAAATCTTTGGCAGGTATTTGCCTGTGCAACAGGTAGCGGAATGGGCTGGTACCATTGCATACGAAATCATGACCGGCATCAGCCAACGGGTGAAAAGGGTGTATTCGGAGGAGTAAATCATAAATTTTTGGATGTCGGTATATATGAAACTAAAAAATTCACCCGCCCAGTCGCTCGGCTCCGCCCAGTAACTAATATCCATCAGCCTCTGGCTGACCAGAGCAACAGGTATTATAAACTTTTACAATATTTAATAGGGGTACCAGTCAAATACTATCTTTGCCCCCCATAAAACCACGTAAGTGAAAGCAAGACAAGTTATTTTTTTGATTCTGTTGATCATTTTTGCCGATCAGGCATTGAAGTTTTATATCAAGCTGCATTATTATGCCGGCGAGGAGCATAATATACTTGGTCATTGGTTTAAACTCCATTTTGTAGAAAATGAGGGCATGGCATGGGGTTGGAAATTTGGCGGCGGCTTTGGTAAAATCATCTTAACCCTATTCAGGCTGGTTGCGGTAATATGGGGTAGTTTTTTATTGAAAGATTTTATCCGTAAGCATTACCACAGGGGATTTATTATTTGTGCGGCTTTAATTTATGCCGGTGCATTGGGTAATCTGCTCGACAGTCTTTTTTACGGATTGATCTTTGAACCAAGTATTCCTTTTTCTCAGAATATTGCCAAGCTGTTTCCGGCCGGAGGTGGTTATGCAGGATTCCTGCATGGTAAAGTGGTTGACATGTTATATTTCCCAATCATTACCAATGCCCATTATCCTTCATGGGTGCCGTTTGTAGGTGGGGATGAATTTGAGTTTTTCCGTCCCGTATTCAACATTGCCGATGCGGCTATTTCAACCGGTGTGATCGTGATCCTCATCTTCCAAAACAGGTTCTTCAAAAAACACAAAGAGGAAGAGCACCATACGGTTGAAACAGATAGCCTGGTAAATGATAAGACACAGATATTTTAAAAGGTAAGTATTCTTTCCAAAACTAAAAAGGGTACTCTCTCACGATCCGAATAAAAAAATCCCTGCATTATTTGATGCAGGGATTTTTTATGCTGTTTATAATATTATTTTATAGTAGGTTGTCGGATGGTTGAAATATTTTGTGGAGGAGATGTGGCAATTACCTGGTCAATTAAACCATAATTTTTCGCATAATATGAGTTTCCTGATAATATTGTTTGGTAAGTGCTGCCTGGATTATCAGACAAAAATTTAATATCCCTTTTTACAGTTATTACATTAGAGTATACCTGACCTCCCACTGTGTAAGGTGTTGTATTTTTCGAGACAATGGTGAAAGTTGCTTTTGCATAACCCCTTTGTGCAGTAGAACCCGTACCTAATCTTACTTTTCCATATTGATCACTATCCCAGGTATCACCCACGTTGGCATTTTCTTTCAGGAAGGGGTACCGGATAAAAGTTTTGGGTATCGAATCGAACAGGAAAGTATAATCAAAATCAACAGTACTGTACGTATAATAAATACCTTTACCATCCTTGGCAAAATAGAAGGTATCTGCCAGTGATGTTCCGAATTTGGAATACAATAAGGTGTCGCTGGGAACAGCCACCAGATCGGTGCCTGCGGTAACTTTAAATGTATCTATACTGCCCAGTTGCGGCGCATATCTATAGGTCCAGGTAGAACCACTTGTTGTTGGGAAGTAATCACCGTTACTGCCACTGCTGCCACCAGAGCCTCCCCCGATGCCGCCAGTTCCACCAACTGTGATAGAAAAGTAACAAAGGTTGTTATTGAAAAGCAGTGTAAAATCTGTTTTCTTTCCAAGTATGGGTGTGCCCTTTCCTTTGATCTTCACTACCGATTGTCCGGTACTGATGGCGAAGCCTGAGTCGAGGAACCACATGCCGTTTACGGTATCTGTATAAATCTTGTATTTGCCGGTGGCGGTAAAGTTTACGTTTACCAATACATAATTGTTATTGGTTAGTGCGGTATCTACATTATAATTACCCCTGATGGTTATATTTTTACAATTGCCTAGAGAGTCAACCAATTCACCCTGGGCGGTACCGGCAAACCCTCCGTTTTCCAGGCTCAGTTCCTTTTTACAGGCCATGAACAGGCAAAACACAGAAAGTATAATAGCTAATCGCGGGGTGATCTTTTTCATGGATTTGTTTGTCATAATCTTCCTATCTACGAATATCAGATAAAATTTAGACCAATAACGCTGCCTGATTAGTCAAATTACCATTTTTTAATAAAAAATGTACGTTATTTAACGTAGTGGTAGCAATTTGACCAAGGGCTTCATCGGTGAAAAAGGCCTGGTGGGCGGTGATCAGCACATTAGAGAAACTCATGAGCCGCTGGATCTCATCGTCCTGGATCACATTATCTGATAAATCCCGGAAAAACAGGTGTTCTTCCTGTTCGTATACGTCAATACCCAGGTAAGCTATCTGGCCGGATTTTAGGGCTGTTATGGTGGCTTTGGTATCTATGAGTGCCCCCCGGCTTGTATTGATCAGCATTACTCCTTTTTGCATCATGGCAATGGTTTCGTTGTTGATAAGGTGCTGGGTCTGGTTATTCAAGGGGCAGTGCAGTGAAATAACATCGCTCTTCAGTACTTCTATCAACGGGTGGTATTCCACACCCAGGGCCTCCATCTCTTTATTGGCGATTAAATCGAAAGCCATCACTTTACACCCCATACCCAGCATGATCCGGCAAAATGCTTTACCAATATTTCCTGTACCGATCACACCTACTGTTTTGCCATGCAGGTTAAACCCCAATAAACCATTGAGCGAAAAATTCTGTTCCCGTACACGGTTATAGGCCTTATGTGTTTTTCGGTTCAGGGTGAGAATGAGTGCCAAAGCATGTTCTGCCACCGCCTCAGGGGAATAAGCGGCTACCCGGCACACTTTTAATCCATTGGCTTTGGCTGCTTGCAGGTCAACATTATTAAAACCGGCACAGCGAAGGGCGATTACTTTAGTACCTTTTGATTTGAGTTGTTTACATACCTCTGCATTCACTTGATCATTTACAAAAACGCAAACCGCATCGGCATTATCAACCAGGCCAGCCGTTTGTTCATTCAACTGTGCTTCCTGGAATACAAGCTCAAAACCTAGGGTATCATTATAGCGGTTAAAAAAGAGTTTATCGTAAGGCTGGGCGGAGAAGAAGAGGATTTTCATTACTTAAAGATAAACTACTGTGGGCAGAGTTCAAGTAGTGAGTAGTGAGTGGTGAGTAGATCTGATTAATGCAAAACGTCCAACTCACGATTCACAACTCACTGCAATATTTCCTTCAAACTTTCTTCCGTTGCCCTGATGGTGAAATCCAGGTCGTCTTTGGTGAGTGCATTATTCAGGAACCAACTTTCAAATGCAGAGGGTGGCAAATACACGCCGCGTTGTAACATGGCATGAAAATATTTTTTAAACAGTTCATTATTGGCTGATGCTGCGGTAGCGAAATCTGTAACTGCCTGCCCGCTGAAATGCACACTAATCATTGAGCCGAGGCGGTTAATGGTATAAGGTGTACCGGATGCCTTAAATACGTTATCCAATCCCTCCTGCAGGTAATGGGTTTTCTCTTCCAGTTCTTTGTAGATGGAGGGATTATTTTTTAATTCGGTCAACATAGTATACCCCGCAATCATGGCAATGGGGTTACCGCTTAATGTGCCTGCCTGGTAAACATTGCCTAATGGTGCTATATGCTCCATGATGCCTTTTTTACCACCAAAAGCACCTACCGGCATACCACCACCGATTACTTTTCCGTAGGTTACGAGGTCGGCGTTAATATGCAAACATTCCTGCGCCCCGCCGGGTGAAAGCCTGAAGCCCGTCATCACTTCATCAAAGATCAAAACGATATTTTCGGCATCACAGATATTTCGAAGGCCTTCCATGTACCCGGGTTGTGGCAATATGCAACCCATATTACCGGCAACCGGTTCTACGATGATGGCTGCTATTTCATTTTTATTTTCCTTTACCAATTGTTGTACGGCAGCGAGGTTATTATACGCACAGGTTAATGTATCGTTTGCCACACCTGCCGTAATGCCCGGAACGGTTTGAATATTCAAGGTAGCGAGGCCACTGCCTGCTTTTACCAAAAAAGCATCTGCATGGCCATGATAACAGCCTTCGAACTTGATGAATTTATTTTTTCCTGTATAACCCCTTGCCAAACGGAGTGCGCTCATACAGGCTTCTGTGCCGCTGCTTACCATTCGAATCAGGTCAACATTAGGTGCCATACTGCGAATGAGTTCGGCCATCTGGATTTCTAATTCGGTGGGTGCACCGTACGAAGTAGAATACAATGCTTTCTCCTGTATTGCTTTAACTACCGGTTCATAGGCATGACCCAAAATCATGGGTCCCCATGATGCGATGTAATCAACATATTTATTACCATCCACATCATACAGGTAAGCACCTTTTGCTTTTTCTATAAAGAGGGGTGTGCCGCCCACACTTTTAAAAGCACGGACAGGCGAGTTTACGCCACCGGGGATAGATTCTTGTGCGCGGGTGAATAGTTGTTTGCTTTTTTCGTACATGTTTTGTTGTGTTATTTAATTCAGGCATGTCAATTTTTTCACGCAAAGACGCAAAGGAAAATTAAGATGCAAATAGTGGAAAATGAGAAAATAAATAGCCTTTGCATCTTTGCTACTTCGCGTGAGAATTATTTCTCGTTTATCAGCCTCACCGCTTCTTTTGTAAAATACGAAGCAATTAAATCTGCCCCTGCTCTTTTGATGGATGTAAGACTTTCTATCATGGCTTTCTCTTCATTCAGCCATCCCATTTTGGCAGCGGCTTTGATCATCGCATATTCCCCACTTACCTGGTAAGCACTTACGGGAACTTCTACCGCATTTTTTACTTCACGAATAATATCTAAATACGCCATCGCCGGTTTTACCATTACAATGTCGGCACCTTCTTCTATATCCATCAATGTTTCCTTAATCGCTTCCAGCCGGTTGGCAGGGTCCATCTGGTAGGTTTTCTTATCGCCAAAACCCGGCGCACTATCAAGGGCATCCCTGAACGGACCATAAAAGCAGGATGCATATTTTGCACTGTAACTCATAATACCTGTTCGTGTAAAACCTGCTTCTTCTAAACCATTCCTGATCGCACCGATGCGGCCATCCATCATATCGCTCGGGGCTACAAAATCGGCACCGGCTGCGGCATGGCTGTTACTCATTTTTATCAATGCTTCTACTGTTTCGTCATTAACTATTTCACCATTTTTTACAATGCCATCATGGCCATAAGAAGAATAGGGATCGAGTGCCACATCTGTCATAACCACTATTTCAGGGATTGCATCTTTAATAGCTTTGATGCTACGTTGCATGAGACCGTTTTTATGCCAGGCTTCTTTGCCGGTATTGTCTTTTAATGCATCATCACATTTAATAAAGATTAGCACACATTTGATGCCAAGGCTCCATAATTCTTTTACTTCTTTTACTGTAAGGTCAAGTGAGCGGCGATAGTAACCGGGCATTGATGCGATCTCAGTGGCTATATTTTCACCTTCATCAATAAATAACGGGGCGATAAAATCTGCTGGCTGCAGAATTGTTTCAGCCACCATTGATCTGATAGCCGGTGACTGACGCAGGATGCGGTTTCTTCTTTGTAATATCATCGGTATACTTTTATATCCAGTTAACAGGGTGCAAACAAACCTGCAATAATTTATCTTCTGCTGTACCCGGTCCGGGCTGATGGTTATATTGCCATCTTGCCCTTGGTGGCAGGCTCATTAAAATACTTTCGGTGCGCCCGTTTGTTTTTAATCCGAAAATGGTACCCCTGTCATGCAAAAGGTTAAACTCAACATACCGCCCACGCCTGATCTCCTGCCATTCTATTTCCTTAGCTCCATACAAGGTATCCTTTCTTTTTTGTACGATGGGAAGATAAGACCCTAAAAATGCATTTCCGTTTGCCTGCTGAAACAGCAATAATTTTTCCAGTACCGACTCATCTTCTGCACGAATATGGTCATAAAATATCCCGCCGATGCCCCTGGTTTCTTTATTGCGGTGTTGGTTAACAAAATAATCATCGCATTGCTGCTTGTATAACGGGTACAATTCTTCTCCAAAAGGATCTAAAGCATTTTTAAGAGATTGATGAAAATGCCTGGCATCTTCTTCAAAAAGATAATAAGGGGTAAGATCGGTACCCCCGCCAAACCAACGGTCAATTACATAACCGGCTTCATCATACAATTCAAAATAACGCCAGTTGGCGTGTACAGTGGGAACGAAAGGATTCAAGGGATGTAATACCAGCGATAAACCACAGGCGAACCATTTGTCGCCGTTAATCTTTAATTGTTTCCGCATCGTGTCGGTTACATTACCAGATACTACGGATGTATTCACTCCTGCTTTTTCAAAAACGGCCCCATTTATCAAAGTTCTTGTTTTGCCACCACCGCCATTGCCTTCGGCCCTTTCCCAATCATCTGTTCCAAACAAAGCTTTGCCATCTGTTGTTTCTAATGCTTTACAGATGTGTTCCTGTAATTCATTTACATACTGTATCCAGTTGCTTCTGAATATCTCAGTACCTGTTTTGGATGTTGATGAAGTGCTCATTTTGTATGCCGGTAATTTTTTACGCTATCCACAAAAGCCCTGGCGTGATCAACGGGTACATTAGGCAAAATACCATGCCCTAAATTGGCGATATGCCTGCCTGGCCCAAATGCATCCAGCATGGCTTTGACTTC
>JANXUL010000143.1 GCA_025356235.1 Bacteroidota bacterium | reverse complement strand
TTAGTTCTTTCACAACTGGTTTGGCTGAAAGCCTTACCAGCACTGCATCTAAAGGGTAATTTAGGATGAAAAATCCGCCTTTTGGATGCAGTTTTTGTTTCCTGCCAACCCAGATTTTAGAACATTTCCAACTGCTGAACCGGGCTTTGGGTGCTTTGCTGAGCCTTACCGTAAAACAATTCTACCATACCAAACTGCTTATCGGTAAACTGAAAAATACCCACATGTCCTTTGGCGGGCAGAAAACCCTTTACCCTTTTTATATGTACATCTGCATTCTCACGGCTGGGACAATGCCGCATATAGATACTGAACTGGAACATCTGGAAGCCATCCGTCAATAACTTTTTCCGGAAACCGGAAGCGGCTTTCCTGTCTTTTTTGGTTTCGGTCGGCAGATCAAACAGTACAAGCACCCACATAATGCGGTAAGCGTTTAAGCGTGTTTGGTAATGACGGCTCATTGAAGGCTTACAAATTCGGGGTATTCAATCTTCCGTAGTTTTCCTTCGAAACATTTGGCTAGGCTGGCCGTTGTTTTTTGTACTGCCACCATCAGGGGGCTTTTTTCATTCCTTATCTTCACGTCCATTGCCGGGATATTCAACAGCTGCTGTTTCATTTTAGGCGACAATTCCAGGTAAATACCATTCATCCGTACAATATCCCATACCACACGGTCAACAAAAGGGCGATAAGGCTCCATAATATCATCTGCCAGGCAATATGCATTGTATTGGTTTTTGTGAAAAATACCCAGTGTGGGTAATAAGCCGCTTGCCACCAAGTTCCTTGCCACCACTGCCCTTAATATGGCGTAACCATAGTTAAGCAGGTTATTAGGTGCTGGCCCATACCGTTCACGCCTGAACTGCAAGTGGTCGGGAAAAATATTTTTCCAGTAATAAGCCGCCGCAGTAGCTTCATGGTTTTCGCTGTCGCCGCTTTTTACTTCTTTACTCCAGTTATGCATATTGGTAACCGGAACGCGCAGCCATTCTAATATAGCCGCCTGGTTATCTATTTTGGCACTCACGGTTTGCTGCCATAATTGTTTTTTTAGCGGAACAGTGGCTTCCACCTGTGCAGAAAATTTGGCACTCTGTAAAGTATTGCCATCAAGGTTTAGTAACAGGCCGGTAGGGTGGTGGCTGTTATCACAGGTTATCAGGGCCACATTATTTGCCAGCAGTTTGGCAATTAAAGCCTGGGTAATGGTTATCTGCTGGTTGTCTATAATCAATACGCCTATATCCTCAATCGGAACCTGTTTGGTTTCGCCAGTATCCGGGCCTTCAAAAACCAATTGTTCATCCTTGGTTTTTAAATAGGCGGGGCTGCCGAAATAGAGGGTGCGTTTAATCATGCTTGCGATAACGGTTGATTTTTTGTAATTCCTCGATATCCGCTTTGTCTTTTAATCTTTCAGAAGTAAGTTTTGAAAGAATAAGATGATTGTAATGTATCACCGGAACATTTTTACCATCCATTTCAAAATAGTTTACTTCCGCAAAAGCTTCTGCGAAGCCGAGGCTGCTTATCTTAGTAATAAAATCAACTCTTCGTGGGGGCTCTCCTATAAAAAATACGGGTACCGGATTTGCAAAATCCATAACCTTAAGCTGGGTCAGGCCTCTTTCTTCAATCCCAAAATCATGTAAGGCACTTATCAATTTGTCCCTGTTTTCATTGCCTGTATCCAACCAGATATCCATATCACCGGTAGTCCGGGAATATCCATAATGGATTACCGCATAACCGCCGATCAGCATAAACCGAACGTCATGTTCCACTAATTTGTGCAGCAATTCCTGGTGTTCATCAAGAAAAATATTCATTAATTACCTAAATTTAATGATTTTAGACATTTCTTTTTTTAACTCTTCTGCAAAGATTTTCCGGGTGCGTATTGTTGTATAACGTAAATGTTCAATTGCTGAAATTCCCGCCATTTGCCTGGCATCATCTTCGTTCATTTCTTCAAAAGACGAGAATGTTCGAAGGGTGGTTTTGCCATAACCAGGTATAGATTCTTCAATAATATTTATGGGGTCGTTACCTATAGGGTATTCTTTTTTTATAGTACTGGATGATGATTTTATTTGTCCTATTCGATTAACCTCAAGCTTTAAACATGTTTCTTTAATCATAATACCATGAATGCTTTTTTCCATTTTATTCAAAACCGAAAATTCCATCTTATTCACAATACTTGTTGCCATTTCTTGCTTGACAAAAAAGCATTGGTTTCCTGTAAAACTAACGACCTTGTAAATATTATCAAGTAAGTTTGATGTTAAGTTACCAAAGTCAAAAGTTGGTATATTGTCCTGATCATCTTGAATAGGAACATATACTAAATCATTGGGCGATAGACTAAATAAAAACCTTCCTTTATCTGCCTTGATGGGGATCAGCGGGATTGTTTTTTGCTCTTCTTT
>JANXUL010000129.1 GCA_025356235.1 Bacteroidota bacterium | reverse complement strand
GGGAGCAGGCCGCTGGCCTGATATTGGCGAGATAGACATCTTGGAATATGTTGGCGAAAAAGACTGGGCCAGTGCAGCCGTGCATGGCCCCGGTTATAGTGGCGAAACACCTTTTGTAAACCGGTTGTATTTCCCCGCAGGCAATGACGTTACCAACTGGCATATTTATGCGGTAGATTGGGCACCCGACAGCCTTGTATTTACGTACGATGGCATACCCATGTTCCGCGTAACAAAGTCCATGGCAGAGCACTATGGTAAATGGGCTTTTGACAATAATAAATTCCTCATCCTGAATTTTGCCCTGGGTGGGGCGTATCCTGTAAAAATAAACGGTGCCAAAGAACCCTATTTTGGCTTACCTGCACCAACCGTGGAACTGATAAAAAATAACCAGGGCAGGATGCTGGTAGATTGGGTTAAGGTGATAAAGAGATAAGTTTACTTCTTCTATTTGATAAGGTTTACTTCGTTTTTTAATAAGGCCCTTCAATTAAAGGACAATAAATAAAATAGCTGTTTATCCCTGAAATGCAATTGCACTCCAGATTTACTACAGAATTTTTACGCTATTTTGTAAGTAAATAGCATACGTTGAAATTATTGGTTATTGAAGACGAAGCCTCACTAAATCAAAGCATTGTAGATTTTTTGTCTGCAGCCGGATATTTATGTGAATCTGTTTTTACGTATCGTGAGGCTATACAAAAAATAGATTACCATTCGTACGATTGTATTATACTTGATATTATGCTCCCCGGCGGCTCGGGACTGGAGCTCCTGCGTTACCTGAAACAGGATGCTAAAACAGATGGTGTGATCATCATTTCGGCAAAGGGTGCATTGGAAGATAAGATCGAAGGCCTGCAGATCGGGGCCGATGATTACCTGACCAAACCTTTTCATTTATCGGAACTAAGCGTTCGTATTGCCGCCATCATCCGGCGAAAAAAATTCAATGGGCAATCCATCGTAAGCATTGGTAATATTAAGATAGACACCATTGGCAAAACGGTTAACGTGCAAGAGCAACCCGTTGAACTTACCCAGAAAGAGTTTCAGCTACTACTGTTTCTCGTGATTAACAAAAACAGGATACTTTCTAAAAATGCGATAGCCCAGCATTTATGGGGTGATGATATGGACTTCCCCGCCAATTACGATTTCATTTATTCGCACATAAAAAACCTCCGGAAAAAAATGATGGCGGCCGGTGCGGAAGACTGCATACGGTCTATATATGGGGAAGGATATAAACTGCAGGTATTATGAAACTGTTTACAAAATATAACCGCATTAATATTGCCATTACCATACTCACATTTGTAGTAGGGAGTATTGCCTTTTATTTTGTATTACATTATGTATTGGTCAGGCAACTGGATGAAACCCTTCGCGGCGAACAGCAGGAAGTGGTTGATTATGTAAATGCCCATGACCAGCTCCCCGTTATTCAGAATACAAAACACCAATGGATAACAGTAGCAGCTGCACCCGAAACCATTACGAAGCCGAAAGCCAGGAGCATTCTCTCCTATAATAAAACGGAAGATGAAAAAGAATTTATCCGTCAACTGGCTTTTTCAGTGACCGTTGAACAGCAGGTGTATCTTATCACCGTAAACAAATCAGAAACTGAAACTGAAGATCTGCTGCAATTGATAATTCTGGTAACTATAGGGATGATCGGATTTATTCTCCTCTCAAATTATTTTATTAACCGGAAATTGATCACCCGTTTGTGGCAGCCTTTTTACAATACGATCGACAATATTAAAGATTACCAGCTAGCCATTCAGCAACCTTTGCAATTAACAAAAGAACCCATCAATGAAATTAACCTGCTAAATGACAGTTTGAATAAGATGACTCAACGTATCCACCAGGATTATCATGCGTTGCGATCATTTACTGAGAATGCTTCGCATGAAATGCAGACACCATTAGCGGTGATCAGGTCGAAAGTAGAAGCCTTATTGCAGGATATGGAAGGAAAAGAAAAAAACATACAGCAATTGCTAGCCATTGAAGATGCCACACAGAAACTTTCCAAGCTGCACCAATCATTGCTTTTGCTGACCAAGTTGGAAAACAGGCAGTTCATTCCAAATGAAATGATAAACCTTTCGGCAATTATATCTACCAAACTCGAAGAAAGGCAGGAACTGATTACAGCTAAACAATTACAAGTGCACTTACATTGCGAAGACACAGTGTTGCCTTTTCACCAACACCTGGCTGAGATACTGGTGAGCAACCTGTTAAATAATGTTATCCGGTATACTCCGGCAGGTGGTGAGGTTTATATTGATTTATCGAAAGAAGGCCTGTCTGTACAAAACACCGCCGCCAATGGCGCATTAAATGAGAACAAAGTTTTTCAACGCTTTTATAAAGAAGAACAGTCTGCCGAAAATACCGGTTTGGGCCTCGCCATTATTAAAGAGATTTGTACCATTGCCGGGTTTACCATTTCTTATCAATATATCAACAACAAACATGATTTTTCCATTCAGTTCAAACATTGATATGCACGTTTTGAGACGTAATTTTTTTCTGTGTATGCTGTCCGCAATACTCACCCTGTCGGCAGTAGCGCAGGTGAGAACATTGGATTATTATATCAACACGGCTACGCAAAACAGTCCGCTGTTAAAGGACTACAGCAATCAAAGGATAGCAAACCTGATTGATAGCCTTCGGATACAGGCCGGCTACAAACCACAGGTTAATGGCGTAAGCACCAATAGTTACGCGCCAAGCATCCGTGGCTGGGGATATGATGGGGCAGTTACCAACGGGGCCAATTTCAGCCAGTTGATTTCAGTATCAAAAAATATTGTTCGGAAAGAGTTGGTACAAAACCAATTGGATGCCATTCAGTTACTGAATGAATCGTTAACCATAACAGGAAAGATAACTGCACAGGACCTTACTAAATCCATCACCTCGCAATACATCACCGCCTATGGAAACTGGCAGCAGGTTACCTTCAATACCGAGTTGCTTAATTTATTAAAAAAAGAAGAAGCCATTTTAAAAAGGCTTACGGAAAAAGGTGTTTACCGGCAAACAGATTATTTAAGTTTTCTCATAACCATTCAGCAGCAGGAAATATTGATCAGCCAGGCCAACATACAATTTCGTAATGATGTGCTTACGCTTAATTACCTTTCAGGCCAAACGGATACGGCGGCAACCGTTCTTGAAAAACCAGCCATTGAACTGGCCATTGTACCAGAAGCGGAAAGTACCATTTTTTACCAGCAATACCGCTTAGACAGCTTACGGTTGCGAAATAATGATGCACTGATTGACTATAATTACAAACCTAAAATAAGTGCTTATGCTGATGGTGGATACCTGACTTCTTTCCCATCAGATTTTTATAAAAACTTTGGCGTTAGCGTTGGTCTGAATATCATTGTACCTATCTACGATGGCAGGCAAAAAAAAATGCAACACGATAAAATTGGTATTGCCGAACGGACAAGACAGAACTACCGCGATTTTTTTAAAAAACAATTTGATCAGCAGGTGGCACAGCTTTCGCAACAATTAGCAGCCACAGAAAAACTTATTGACCAGATGAACGGACAGGTAAAATATACCGAAGCTTTAATAGAAGCTAACCGGAAATTATTGGAAACAGGCGATGTAAGGATGGCCGATTACCTGCTGGCCATTGGCAATTACCTTACTACAAAAAATATGATCCGGCAAAACAATATTACCAAACTGCAACTCATTAATCAGATCAATTACTGGAATAAAAAATAGGTGCCCTATGAGAGTTATTAAAAAATATGTCGTGTTTCTTTTTCTTATCTGTCTGTTCACGGCCTGCAAATCATCCGGTACTGATAAAAAGGAATCCCCTGCTCCAGAAGAAAAAACAGGCGTGGGTGCAACACCGGTTACCCTTACCGAACCCACCACAGGTAATATGACCGAGACTGTAGAGTTGAATGCTGTTTCTTCTTTTCTCTTAAAAACCTATGTAAAATCAAGTGCCAACGGTTATTTACAATTGGTAAATGCAGAGATCGGAAGGTATGTTACCAAAGGCCAGGAATTATTTGTGGTAAAAACCAAAGAAGCACAGAGCCTGGGTAATACCATTACTTCCTTAGATACTTCTTTGCATTTTGATGGCGTGATCCATATCAAATCTCCGGGAACGGGGTACATCACCCAATTAAATTACCGTTCCGGAGATTATGTGCAGGATGCCGAACAATTGGCCGTGATAACCGATACCAAGAGTTTCGTATTTGTACTTAACCTACCGTATGAATTAAAGCCTTATCTCACAGGCAACCGCGAACTGCAGCTCTATTTAGCTGACGGCACTGTGTTAAACGGATATGTAGCTATGTCCCTACCAACCGTTGATGCCGTTTCGCAAACACAGAATTATATTATTAAAGTAAATACCAATAAACAGATACCGGAGAACCTGATCGCAAAAGTGCGCCTAATTAAACAAGCTAAATCCAACACGGTTTCCCTGTTAAAATCAGCGGTATTAACCGATGAGATACAAAGCCAGTTCTGGATAATGAAAATGATTGATAGCGTTACTGCCGTAAAAATCCCAATCAAAAAAGGCTTGGAAACAGCGGATAAAGTAGAGATACTTTCACCGGCTTTACTATCAACCGACAAAATATTACTCACCGGAAATTATGGCTTGCCCGATACAGCCAAAGTAACGGTTATTAAATAATTCATCTGTATGCGAAATTTCTTTACCAGCTATAAAAACCCGATGAGTGTATTGGTGGTGATCATCATTATGGGTGGATTATTTGCTTACAGCAAAATGCAGACCGCACTTTTTCCGGAGATTACTTTTCCTAAAATAAAAATCATTGCCGATGCGGGCCAGCAGCCCGTAAAGAAAATGATGATCACCGTTACACGCCAGTTAGAAAATGCCATTAAGCAGGTACCCGACCTGAAAAAAATACGCAGCATAACCAGTCGCGGCAGTTGCGAGATATCTGCCTTTATGGACTGGAACGCGAATATTGATATCAGTCAGCAAAGGATTGAATCGAAGATCAATGAAATAAAAAATACACTTCCGCAGGAGATACAGATCACTGTGGAAAGGATGAACCCGTCTATCCTCCCCATTACCGGCTTTTCATTGGAAAGTAAAACACGTTCGCCGATAGAAATGAAATTGCTGGCCATGTACACCATCAAACCGTTTTTATCGCAGGTAGAAGGTGTTTCAGAAATACGTGTAATCGGGGGCAAACAAAAAGAATACTGGCTGGTATTGAATGTGCAGAAAATGAATACGCTGGGTATTACGCCCGATATCATTAATACGGCATTAAGTCAAACCAACTTTATTAAATCCAATGGCTACTTATCAGATTACCGCCTATTGTATTTAACCATTACTGATGCCGCAGTTACATCGAAAGAACAGTTAAGTAACATTGTATTGAGTAATAACAGTAAACGGATTATCCTGTTGAAAGATATTGCAGATGTACAGATACAGGAAGCAAAAGAGTATATAAAAATAAATGCCAATGGCCATGACGGGATATTACTGGCAGTAATCAAACAACCCAATGCCAACCTTGTTGCCCTCAGTGATAAGATGGAAGCCAAACTTGAAGAACTGAAAAAAATTGTTCCGAAAGATGTAACGATCCAGCCATTTTATGTGCAGGCAGATTTTGTAAAAGACTCCATCAAAAGTGTAACGGATAGTTTGTTTATGGGACTGGGGCTTGCCATATTGGTGGCCATTATTTTTCTGCGTTCATTTAAAGCAAGTGCGGTTATCCTGTTAACCATACCTGTTATTTTATGCCTGGCCATCATCTGCCTGTTTGCGTATGGGCAAACCCTGAACATAATGACACTGGGTGCTATTGCCGCGGCCATCGGCTTAATTATCGACGATGCCATTGTAGTGGTGGAACAGATCCACCGCACACACGAAGAGCATCCCGAAGAACCCACAACCGCACTGATACAAAAAGCTATCAAATACCTATTACCTGCCATGGTAGGTTCTTCTCTAAGCACTATCGTTATTTTTCTGCCGTTTGTATTAATGAGCGGTGTTGCCGGGGCTTATTTTAAAGTGATGACAGATACGATGATCATTACACTGGTTTGTTCTTTTTTTGTAACATGGATCGTATTACCTGTCATTTATTTATTATTTACAAGAAAGGCCGGTGAAGTGAATGCGCTTAGTAAAAAAACGAAACCGCATAATGTAAAAAACCAGCGTTGGGTAGGTTTTTTTATCAGGAGGCCTTACCTGAGTTTTATCATAATACTTTTTTTGGGTTTTTCTGTGTATTATATCTATCCAAAATTAGAAACTGGTTTTTTGCCTGAAATGGATGAAGGCAGTATTGTACTCGACTACAATTCTCCTCCCGGCACATCATTGGAAGAAACGGACCGCATATTACACCAGGTTGAAAAAATATTGGTGACGGTACCAGAAGTGGAAGCTTATAGCCGGAGAACGGGAACACAGATGGGTTTCTTTATTACAGAGCCGAACCGCGGCGATTACCTGATACAGTTAAAAAAGAAAAGGGATAAAACAACCGAAGAAGTAATCAGCGATATACGCAAACAGGTAGAAGCTTCGCAACCCGCGCTCCGTATAGATTTTGGACAGGTGAT
>JANXUL010000112.1 GCA_025356235.1 Bacteroidota bacterium | reverse complement strand
TACTCACTTTCATTTTACTCCGTCATCCTCATTTCTAAAAACCACAATCCCATCAAATACATCTACCATTACGGGTTTGGTTTTATCTATATCGCCTGCCAGTATCCTTTTACTTAAGGCATTGACAATTTGTTTTTGTACCAGTCTTTTTAAGGGCCTTGCACCAAATTGAGGGTCATAGCCTTGTTCAGTAAGAAATTCCAGCAGGTATTCACTATACGTGAGCGTTATCCCGTTTTCTGCCACCAAATGTTTTAATAAGTCTAACTGGATCTTCACGATTCCCATGATCTGTTTCTTCATCAAAGGGCTGAACATGATGATCTCATCTACCCTGTTTAAAAACTCAGGACGGATAGTTTGACGTAACAGATTCATCACTTCTATTTTGGCTTTATCGGTTATTTCTTCTACATTATCTTCATTCACATTTTCAAATGCATCCTGTATAAGATGGCTGCCGATATTACTGGTCATGATGATGATCGTATTCTTAAAATTTACTACGCGGCCTTTGTTATCTGTTAAGCGACCATCATCCAGTACCTGCAATAAAATATTCCAGACATCGGGGTGGGCTTTTTCAATTTCATCTAACAGGACGACACTATAGGGTTTGCGGCGAACAGCTTCGGTTAACTGCCCACCTTCATCATAACCCACATAACCCGGAGGGGCACCTATTAAGCGCGATACGGTATGTTTTTCCTGGTACTCACTCATATCAATACGCGTCATCATACCTTCGTCATCAAAAAGGTATTCGGCCAATGCTTTGGCCAGTTCTGTTTTACCTACACCCGTTGTACCTAAGAATATAAACGAGCCTATCGGTTTTTTGGGGTCCTGCAACCCAGCGCGGCTCCTGCGGATGGCATCGGCTACTGCGGTGATTGCTTCTTCCTGACCAATTACTTTGTTATGTAATTCATCTTCGAGATATAATAATTTTTCCCTTTCGCCCTGCAACATTTTAGCAACGGGAATACCGGTTGCTTTAGCAACATTTTCTGCAATATCTTCTGCATCCACTTCTTCTTTCAATAACCGCTTATCGGTAGAACTATCAATCTGTATGGTTATCTGGACAATCAGTTCTTCCTGCTCTTTTATCTTACCATAACGTATCTCAGCTACTTTACCATATTCGCCATTACGTTCAGCCTGGTCTGCCTCGTGTTTAAGTTCTTCAATAGTTGCTTTGGCAGTTTGCACTTTTTCTACCAGATCTTTTTCCTGTTTCCATTTTGATTTCAGGGTATCCCTTTCAACAGACAGGTTGCTGATTTCTATGTTGAGTTCTTTCAGTTTGCTTTCGTCATTTTCACGTTTAATGGCTTCCCGTTCAATTTCCAGTTGACGGATCTGCCTTTCCAGTTTATCCAGTTCCTCGGGCATTGAATTCATTTCGAGCCGAAGTTTGGCCGCACTTTCATCTATCAGGTCAATCGCTTTATCAGGCAGGAAACGATCTGTCATATACCGGCTTGATAATTCTACCGCTGCAATAATCGCTTCATCCTTAATACGAACGTGGTGGTGTGTTTCGTACCGGTCTTTCAACCCACGCAAAATAGACACCGCATCTTCTATACTGGGTTCATTGATCATCACTTTTTGAAAACGGCGTTCCAATGCTTTATCTTTCTCAAAATATTTCTGGTATTCATTGAGTGTAGTGGCACCAATTGCTCTCAGTTCTCCACGAGCCAGGGCCGGTTTTAAAATATTGGCGGCATCCATCGCACCTTCACCACCACCTGCGCCGATCAGGGTATGTATCTCATCAATAAACAAAATGATCTCGCCATCACTGGTTGCTACTTCTTTCACTACCCCTTTTAAACGTTCTTCAAATTCTCCTTTGTATTTTGCTCCGGCAATTAACTGGCCCATATCCAAAGCAAAAATGGTCTTCGATTTTAAATTATCGGGTACATCCCCATTAATAATCCGCATAGCCAAGCCTTCTACAATAGCTGTTTTACCCACACCTGGTTCCCCTACCAGTATCGGGTTATTCTTGGTGCGGCGTGTTAAAATGTGTAGTGTTCTTCGTATCTCTTCATCACGTCCGATAACAGGATCCAGTTTTCCCTGCCTTGCCAGTTCATTCAAGTTTTTCGCAAACTTATTCAGCATGTTCAATTGCGTTTCCTGGGTTTGCGATTGAATCGTTTCGCCTTTCCGCAGGTCTTTGATAGCTGTGATCAATCCTTTCTCTGTAAGTCCTGCTGCTTTTAAGGTTTTCGCTGTATCATCATTTACCTGTAGCAACGCGAGCAATAAATGCTCTGTGCTGATAAATTCATCTTTAAATTCTTTCAAAACAGTATTGGCTTTCAGGAAAACAGTATTCAAATCCCTGCTCACATTTTGTGCGGGTTCACCACTTTGTGTTTTAGGTAGTTTGGCAATACTTTCATCTACTTTAGTTTCGGTAAAAGCAGTATTGATATTATTCCTTTTTAAAAGAAATTCTACTGGACTATCCTTATCCGCCAATAATGCTTTTAAAAGGTGATTGGTTTCCATATTCGGGTTACCGTTATTAAATGCCACCTGTTGTGCCGCCTGAATGGTTTCCTGCGCTTTAATGGTATAGTTGTTTAGATTCATATGACTTATTTAAGGGTATATTATTTTATAAAAATTACAAGCCTACTTTTGAATACTCACCGATTCGGCTTTACTTGCAGTTTCCAGTTATCCGATAAATGAAAGATGTATACTTTTTATCGTTTTTCAGCTTATAGAAAGTTAAAATCCTTATCCGTTAAAAAGTATCATTCAATTCTAGGGATGACTACTAATTTTCAAATAACTTTAAACCTGATTGCAAACCTCACTCCAATACATAAATTCGGAAAATATGTCTGTAAAACAAGAATTTACCTGCGTAAAAGTCAGTGCAGCATTGATTTTCATGCTATTCTTTCAGTTAGCCAATTCGCAAACTGATTTCTCAGGAGTAGATAAAAAAATAGAAGCTGCTAAAAAAGAGTTAGGCGGCAATGCGGTGGCGTTGATTTATAAAGATGGAAAGATTGTTTACACAAAGGCTCTTGGTGAATTTACTGCCAAAACACAGGCCCCGATAGCCAGTTGTAGTAAATGGCTCACAGCCGCTTTGGTTATGAGTTTTGTAGACCAGGGCAAGCTATCGCTGGACGATAAAGTGAGTAAGTACCTTCCTATTTTCACCAAATATTCGAAGGGGTATATTACCATCAGGCAATGCCTATCACATTTAACCGGTATTGAATCTGAACCCATAAAATTATTGAGTTTACTTGGCAAGAAAAAATTCAACACACTGGAAGAAGAAGTAGACGATTTTGCTTCTAAAAAAGAAATTGAATCACCCCCCGGGTTAGAATTTCGTTACAGCAATATTGGTTTAAATATTGCTGGCCGCGTATTGGAAGTATTGGCTAGAAGGGGGTTTGATCAGTTGATGCAGGAACGCATCACGCGGCCATTAATGATGCGCAATACCAGTTTCTCCAGTTTTACTGCTGTAAATCCATCAGGCGGGGCCATATCTACTGCCAGTGATTATATGAATTTTTTATCTATGATCCTTAACAAAGGAATGTTCAATGGCAAGCAGATATTGAGTGAAAAAGCCATTGCTGACATGCAAACGGCCCAAACCACTTCTGCTATGATCAAATATGCACCTAAGGCTGCGCAAGGTTATAACTATGGTTTTGGTGAATGGATACAGGAAACTGATGAAAATGGAAAAGCCATCGTAATATCTAGCCCCGGTTTATTCGGCACCTATCCATTCATTGACAACTGCAGGCAATATGCCTGTATTTTTTTTACCAAAGGAATATTGGGTGAAGAAAAAAAAGAAATTTATATGGATATAAAACGGGGAATTGATGAAGCGATACCTTCTACCTGTAAATAACCTTATTTAAAAAAGAATTGGCTATCAGTAAACATACTTCCTTCATCAAACAAACTGCCCAACAGCTGGGCTTTTCCTATTGCGGCGTTGCGAAGGCCGAACAACTGGATGATGATGCCAGGCGATTAGAAAGCTGGTTAACCCAAAACCGGCAAGGTGGTATGCAATACATGGAAAATCATTTTGACCTTAGGATTGATCCACGCAAACTGGTACCAGGCGCCAAATCGGTTATTACGCTCTTACAAAATTATTATCCTGCCAGACAACAGGCTGCTGATACTCCACATATTTCCAAATACGCTTTTGGCGAAGATTACCATAAAGTAATCCGATCTAAACTCAAAACATTTTTGGCTATCCTCAACGAAAATATCGGTGAAATTTATGGCCGTGGTTTTGTTGATTCAGCCCCAGTATTAGAAAGGTCATGGGCCACTAAAACCGGTGCAGGGTGGATTGGCAAAAATGGTAACCTTATTACCAAAGAAAGCGGTTCATTTTATTTTATTGCAACACTGATTGTTGATATTCAACTGGAGTATGACGATCCTTTTGCCAAAGACTTTTGTGGCTCCTGCCGAAAATGTATTGATGCCTGTCCTACCGATGCCATACTGGATAATAAAGTGGTTGATGGCAGTAAATGCATCAGCTATTTTACAATCGAATTAAAAGATGCTTTGATACCTCTCGAAATGAAAGGAAAATTTGATGACTGGTTATTTGGTTGCGATGTTTGTCAGGATGTTTGCCCATGGAACCGCTTCAGTTCGCCCCATTCAGAACTTCATTTTACGCCAATTCCAGAAATACTGGATCTTTCTACCAAAGAGTGGGAAGCCATGACCGAAGAAACTTTTAAGAATGTATTCAGGAATTCTCCTTTGAAACGGAGTAAATATGAAGGCATTCAAAGAAACCTGAAATTCATCCAGTCATAATAAGAAAGATTATCTGAAGCCCGCTACATTTGCCTCATGAGTTTAGCTGAAAGAGACCAACAGGTAATATGGCACCCTTTTACACAACAAAAGAACAGGCCGTTGCCTATACCCATTGTAAAAGGGAAAGACAGTCTGCTATTTACAGAAGATGGTAAAACTTATATTGATGCCATCAGCAGCTGGTGGGTTACGCTTCATGGTCATGCAAATTCTTATATCGCTGAAAAAATATACCAACAGGCACTGCAATTAGAGCAGGTGATTTTTGCAGGATTTACACATGAACCTGCTGTTCGTTTAGCGGAAAGGTTATTGCCTCTCCTTCCGGGAAATTTTACGCGGATATTTTACAGCGATAACGGTTCTACCTCAACAGAAGTTGCCTTAAAAATGTCTATTCAATATTGGTGGAACAAAGGAGAAACGAAACGCCGGAAAATACTTGCTTTTAAAAATGCCTACCATGGCGATACATTCGGTGCCATGAGTGTAAGTGACAGAAGTGTTTTTACACTGGCATTCCACGATCTGTTATTTGAAGTAATTTTTATTGATACGCCTACTAAAGATACTATTGATGGGATAAAAGCAATCATCCACCAGCATAGCACAGAAATTGCCGCATTTATTTATGAGCCCTTGGTACAGGGTGCGGGTGGTATGAAAATGTATGATGCTTACCTGATGAATGAATTACTGAATACGGTGAAACTGACCGACATTATTTGTATTGCCGACGAGGTAATGACAGGCTTTGGCAGAACGGCTAAATTCTTTGCGAGCGAATACATGCACAATAAGCCGGATATCATTTGCCTGAGTAAAGGGCTAACAGGCGGTACTATGGCTTTAGGTGTTACAGCCTGCACCAACAGGATTTACCAGGCATATATGGATGATGACAAATACAAAACTTTTTTTCACGGTCATTCTTTCACAGCTAATCCTCTGGCCTGCACTGCTGCATTGGCCAGTCTTGACTTATTTGAAAAAGAAACCTGCCTGCAGCAAATCGAATGGATCAGTGAATCGAATAAGAAATTTTCGGCTGAACTGGAAGCGGGCTGGTACCCCATAAAGGACCTGAGATTTTTAGGTACTATATTAGCATTCGAGATTATACAAGGGGCAGACGGATACCTGAATTCTATCAGCAGTATTTTTACCCAGCTGGCCATGAGAGAGGGAGTTTACCTGCGGCCATTGGGTAACAGCGTTTATATTATGCCACCTTATTGCATTACTGAAGATGAATTAGAGTGTATTTATTCATGCATAAAAAAACTGCTTACGCAATTGAAAGGACCCGGAAGTTAAGATGGTTTATTTTTTTCTATAACAGACTTGAGGGTATTCAGGTTTTTTTCCATCATAGTACCCAGTATTTTATCATTCATCATAGAACCTAATTTTTCCCAGGGATACCATTTTAATTGCTGCACAAATTGCCATTGAACAACCGTAAGCTTTTGTTCCGGTTCGCTGATTAAACGAATGGTGGACATTTGTGTGTTTCCACTCATCCCAGTCCATGAAGAAACCACAGTTGAGTCAGAAACAGTCGTAATATTTACAGTGGTTCTGCCCAACTCGGCATTTACAGGCGAATGAATAACTACTTCCAGCTTGTCCATTCCTTCTATCCAGCTTTTCCACTGTTGTATATCATTTATATAAAGCATGATCGAATCCTTTGGCCCGTTTATATTTACGGCTCTTGAAACCAGAACAGTTGACGGCAATAAGGCACCTATCAAAGTAGTGAGTACAAAAAGTGCCGCTATACTAATAAGACCCAACTTTATCAGTTTCATACATTACTCCCACTTAAAGGTTTTAAAAGCCACTAAATAAACGATAACTATCCAGATACCCAGTATGCCCAGTTCTTTACCGCAACTGGCTAAACTGGCCCCTTCAAATGCAATATTACGCATGGCATTATTAAAATGTGTAAGGGGCAATATTTTACAAATGGGTTGCAGCCAGGATGGAAATGCTTCAATAGAAAAGAAAGTGCCTGCCAATAAAAACTGTGGCAAAGTAATCAGGTTGGCAAACGGGGGAATGGTACTTTCATTTTTCGCCACACTGCTTACGATAAACCCAAATCCCATAAATAATATCAACGCCACAAAGCTAAGCAACATGATGGATAAGAATGTCTGGATACCATTTACTAAAGTGAATTTAAAAATAAAATGTCCCACCCCTATGATGATAATTGCAGTCATCATTTGAAAAATCACACGGCTAAGGGCTTCTCCCAAAACAATATAAGACCGCTTGATAGGTGTTGCATAAAAACGTTTTAATACCAATTGCTGCCGCAGGTTGAAGAATAAAAATGCCACGCCAAAAACACCGGAACTTAACAAGGAAAAACCTAATTGTCCCGGCAAAATAAAATCAATGGTCCGGTAAATACGGCCAGGGATTTTTTCTACTGTGTTACTGATCATGGCAATCGTTGGTGAGCCCACATATTTTTTTTGGTTGATCCCCGCTACCACTGCATTGAGGATTGACTGCAATACCTGTATGTTTTGTGGATTTACCGCTTCCGAACTGGTAAGGCTGATTTTATAGGGCGGATTGCTCAATCCAGATTTCTGGATATCAATGATGGCGGTAATCCTGCCCTTTTCGAGGTCTTCCCGCAATTCAATATCGGTTTTCTTAACTACGTGGATACCGGCTATACTTTTAATAATAGGATAAATGGGGTTGGTCGTATCGGTATTCTTATTGAAAGCTACATTGAGGGAAATCCGCCCACCACTCCCAATAAAGCCAAAGACCAATATAAAGATCAATGGGAAAGCGATACTAAAAACAACTGCCGAAGGGCTACGGAAAATAGCCCGTAAACTCCCTTTGGTAATAGCCAACATAGCCCTGACCTGACTGTACTTACCTTTCATAACCAGTTAATTATGAGAACAAATCTATCTTATTATTTCGCGAAAGCAAAAAAAGGTAAAAAAGGGGTAGAAATAAGAGAAATTTAGACAAAAGTCGTATATTTGTACGACAAAAGACGGGTATGGCAAAAATGCAAAAATATACACAGGGTAAAGCAAAGCCATTAAAGGTTGAAGAGCCGGAAACCAGCTACCTGCCTATAAAAAAACCTGTTGCAGTTGCAGATTACACTTATAAAAAATTAAAAAAGGTAGCTGATTTAGTTCCTTTTACACAGAGTGAGTGGGCCCATATGATTCATGTTTCAGAAAGAACATTGCAGCGGTATGCCAAAAATAATTCTTCTTTCGATGGTATCCACACAGATCGTATCCTGCTTTTACAGGAAATGATTGAGCTTGGCCTTGAAACTTTTACGGATGCAGATATTTTTTATCGCTGGTTAAAAAAAGAAAAGCAGGTTTTAGGGCAATCGCTCAATTTCGAATCGCTTTTTTCTGATAGGGGTATACAGGAAGTAATCAGTCAACTCAGCCGAATTCAATATGGAGTATATACATGATCGTTTACAGATTTGCCCATCGGAAATTTGCCAGTGAGCTTTCCGGAACAGGTGCCAGGTTGAATGGCGGGCGATGGAATCCACCAGGGATACCGGTTATTTATACCAGCGAAAGCATATCACTTGCCCTATTAGAAGTATTAGCCAATGCAGGTTCTTTGCAGGAATTACAGCTGCTTCAATTAATGGAGATTGATATTCCGAACATCGCAGGCAAACAGGAAATAAAACTACCCAACCTTAAAAAAAACTGGTTCTATGATTTTGATTATACACAATGGATGGGGCAGGAAGTATTACAAACAAACAAAACAGTTTTACTCCAGTGCCCTTCTGCGATTGTGCATCAAGAACATAATTATCTAATCAATCCTTTACACCCCGATTTTAAAAAAATAAAATTGCATACATCCACCGATTTTTACTTTGATGAACGCTTGTTCAAGCAACAGAAAATCTAACGGACCTCAATTGAAAATGGCAATCTTGCCTGCGGAACCCCAACCATTTGTTTTACCTGTTTTAGCTGTTTCCAAACACGCATTTGATCCTCTCCTATTTCTTCTTTTATCAAATCTTTCTTAACAGATTTCTTATAATTATTCATAATCTGTTCGAAAATATTTTTCTTCTCCGGATATTCCTTCACACGGTAATCTTTTAGTTTAGCCATTCTTGCAGCACAATCAACAGCGTCCTGCATGGTACCAATCCTGTCTACCAATCCAACTTCCAAAGCCCGGCTGCCTGTCCAAACACGGCCTTGCGCAATGCTGTCTATGTATTCAATATTTTTTTTCCTGCCTTCTGCCACACGGGTTTTAAATGTGTGATAGATAGAATCCGTTCCTGCCTGAAAAAAACGTTTCTCGGTTTCTGTCAAAGGCCTATCGCCACTACCCATATCTGCATAAGGAGCAGTTTTTACACCATCAAAAGTAATGCCCAGCTTATTTTTAAAAAAGGATTGGAAATTGGGAACAATACTGAATACACCAATGGATCCTGTTATGGTACTTGCATTAGCAAAAACAGAATCGGCATTGCATGAAATATAATAACCTCCGGAAGCGGCCACATCGCCCATACTTACCACTACCGGTTTTTCTTTTCTGGCCAGAGATATTTCACGCCAGATCACATCACTTGCCAAAGAACTGCCACCGGGTGAGTTTACCCTGAACACGATTCCTTTAATGTCTTTATCGAGGCGGATTTTTCTGATCAAGGTCCTGAAGGCATCGCTACCAACCTGCTCATTATCGCCGTTGCCGGAAACAATATCCCCATCCGCATAAATAACAGCGATCTTTCCGTTATAACCCTCTTGTTTATAGGATACTGATTTTGAATAGTCGCCGAATGTAACAAAGTTGATCTTCGCATGCTCATCTAGCCTCAGCCTGTGTGATAATTCTTTTTTTACCTCATCATCATATTTTAGCCCGTCCACCAAACCATTAGCCAACGCATCGTGGGCTGTTTGTATAGAACCATTTACAGCAAGGCTCCTGAGCTTAGCGGTATCCAGTTTACGGGTTATGGCTGCAGCTTCAATAAAACGGTTAAACAGATCGCCCAGCCATACAGAAGTCTGTAAGCGGTTGGCTTCCGTCATTTTAGTTTCGCGCAGCGGCTCTGTTGCACTTTTAAATTTACCGGCATAAAATATCTGGGGTTGTATTTCCAGCTTATCCAACATTCCTTTCAGGAAAAGCAGGTTAGAAGATAAACCGGCCCATTCAACGCCACCTTGCGGATGACAGTATATCTTATCTGCAGTATTGGCCACATAATATCCTTTTTGCGAAATAATTTCCCCGTAAGCAATGACAAATTTTCTGCTCGTTTTAAAATCGAGTACGGCTTTGCGTAATTCTTCGCTGGCGGCAAATCCATTAGCATTGTTGCCACTTACTATATAAATACCTTTTACAGATGAATCGGATTTGGCATGATGTATCATTCTCACCATATTGTACAGGGAAGGCGCATCATTGTCTGATCCGTTGATCAATGTATTGAAAGGATTATCCTGCGGTTGTTCTTTAAAATCGCCCGACAGGTCAAGTACCAATACTGCATTCCTACCTACCATGGGTTTATCGGCCGAACCAAAACTGGCAATGATTCCTATCAATATTAATACCCCTATTATGGTAAAAATTATCATAGCCAATAATGAGGCGAAAAATGTTTTGAAGAAGCCTTTCATACTTTTTTATTAATTGGTACTGAATTTAAAGATATTTGAACCTGACTATACTTCCAATTTATGAGTACAGCTTATTTGCTGATAGGCGGCAACCTTGGTAACCGGTCTGCTTATTTACAACAAGCCATTGAGTTGATCGAACAATCCTGTGGCAATATCGTTTATTCTTCTGCTATTTACGAAACGGCAGCCTGGGGTATTACAGAACAACCTTCTTTTTACAACCAGGCTATCGCGTTAGTAACAAGACTGGCGCCGGATGAACTGATGCGGCAATTGCTTCAGATTGAAGAAACCATGGGGCGGAAAAGAAGGGTTAAAATGGGTCCGCGTATTATTGATCTGGATATTTTATTGATAGACAGTTTGACCATTTCATCCTCTTTATTAACATTACCACACCCGGCACTACCGGCCAGGCGATTTGCCTTGCTGCCATTATCTGAGATTGCACCTGCCATTATACATCCTGTTTTACACAAAACCATTCTTGAATTGCTGGCAGACTGCACCGATGAATTAGATGTGCAAAAAAAATCTCCCGCTACTAACTGATGGCGGTTAATTTTGAACCATATCGGTTAAATAACACATGAAGCATCATTTTATAACAGTTGAAGGAAATATTGGAGTTGGAAAAACTACACTCACGCATTTATTGGCCAACCATTTGAATGCAAGGTTGATATTGGAAGAATTTGCCGATAACCCTTTTCTACCCAAATTTTATGAAAACCCCTCCCAATACGCTTTTCCGCTGGAGCTCTTTTTTATGGCCGAGCGGTACAAGCAGTTGAAAGATATGGTGCATACAAAGGACCTTTTTCAAAGCGTAACGGTTTCGGATTATTTATTTACCAAGTGCCTGCTATTCGCCAAAGTGAATTTACCCGAAGAAGAGTTCAGGTTATACCAAAAACTATTCGAGATCATTCATCAGCAATTAGCTTCCCCTGATATACTTATTTACCTGCATGCACCTGTACAAAAACTACAGGCAAATATTAAGAAGCGCAACCGCTCTTACGAACAGGGTATACCGGATGAATATTTATTCAATATCCAGGAAACCTATACCAGTTATATCAAACAACACAATATCAAGACTATTTTTATAGATGCCAGCAATGCCGATTTCATCGGTAATGAAAAACATTTTCAAGTGGTTTTAGATGCATTGGATAAGGATTATGAAGATGGGCAGCATTATTTTAGTTTACCGTAAGAACTTCGTTAAAACAGATTTGATTAGATAGGCTATGCTATGAAAAATAAATAATTCTTTTGCATTTCGAAAAAATAACTATTTACCACAAATCAAACCATGACTGAAACAAAAACCCACCCTTTTGCTGCCATGCGTATTCCGGAATACCGTAACCTGATGATGGGGCGTTTTCTGTTTATCATGGGGTTACGCATGATGGGCACTTTGGTAGGCTGGTGGGTATATGAATTAACCAATGAACCCTTTGCAATTGGTTTGATAGGATTGTCGGAAGTAATACCTGCCGTTTCCTTATCATTATATGCCGGGCATGTAATTGATATCAGTGAAAAAAGAAAATTATTACTCAGGGGTGTTGCCCTGTATTTTTCTTGCGCCTTATTATTGTTAGGCCTTTCCACCCATTACACCACCACCCAGATCAGTAACCACTGGATCGCATTCAGTATTTATGTAATCATTTTTTTAACAGGTATTTTCCGCGCATTCACAGGCCCTGCTTTCGGCACGATGGTTGCTTCGATTGTTCCTAAGGATATTTTACAGAATGCCACTACCTGGAACCAGGGTATCTGGCTGTCTGCCTCTGTCATCGGTCATGCAATAGTTGGTTTTTTAATTGCCGGGGTTGGCAACACCCTATCCCTTAGTATTATTTCCCTGCTCGTGTTAATCGGTTTTGGTTTTATGTATCAACTAAAACCCAAACCTCCCTTAAATGAACCGGGTGAGAAAAAAACATTGGATAGCGTGAAGGAAGGATTGCGTTTTGTATTCAGTACCAAAGAAATTTTAGGCGCGTTAAGCCTTGACCTGTTCGCCGTTCTTTTTGGTGGAGCGGTGGCCATGATACCGGTTTTTGCCAAGGATATACTCAAAGTGGGACCCGTAGGCTTCGGCTGGTTAAATGCGGCTTCCGATATGGGCTCGATTTTCATTATTATCATACTCACTTTATTCCCCATGCGAAAAAGGCAGGGTAAAAAATTACTGCTGGCCGTTGGTGGATTCGGCTTATGCATTATTGTCTTTGCGCTATCAAAAATATTCTGGATATCTTTTGCCGTATTACTGCTCAGTGGTATTTTAGATGGTATCAGTGTAGTGGTTAGGGGTACCATCCTCCAGTTAAAAACACCAGCCCATATGCGGGGAAGGGTCATGAGTGTAAACTCCATGTTCATCAACAGCAGCAATGAATTCGGTCAATTTGAAAGTGGTGTAGCAGCTAAATTATTAGGGGTTATCCCATCTGTGGTATTTGGAGGCTGCATGACTTTGTTGGTTGTAGCAGCCACCTGGATAAAAGCCCCGAGTTTACGGAAAATGGAATATTAAACTTTTGTACCTTTCTGGTGTTATAACAATTAAATTTATTTCCTATGCAACGTCGTTCCTTTCTCCGCACAACCGGACTTACCGCTGGAGTTCTGGCTTTATCATCAAAAGATCTGATGGCTGCTTTTTTACAACAGCCCGCTTATAAAATAAAGATGCTCAGGGGAGATGTGGGTATTTTTTCTGAAAAAGGGGGTACTATCGGTTTTTATCCTACCAAGGAGGGTTTTGTAGTGATTGACTCGCAATTTCCTGATTCTGCAAAACACCTGATTGATGAACT
>JANXUL010000081.1 GCA_025356235.1 Bacteroidota bacterium | reverse complement strand
GGGAGCATTGTTTTTAAGCAAGAATTACACGGATTAACCATGAATCAGACGGGTTATTTCAACGGGATACAAAAATGACAAGTAGCGTAAACACATCCGGTTCCACTTCGTTCTCATTAGCTGCCAAAGTGAAAGATTACTTCCAGTTGATCAAGTTCACATTGAGCTTTACCGTGGTATTTTCCTGCGTGATCTGTTATTTGCTTGCACCCAATATTATTGAGTATAATGGGCTGATGATATTGATCCTGTTTATCGCAGGTATGCTCATAACCGGGAGTGCGAACGCTATTAACCAGGCAGTAGAAAAAGACACGGATGCTGTAATGAAACGCACCGCAAAAAGGCCGGTGGCCAGTGGCAGGATGAGTCAGACGGAAGCATACACATTTGCCCTGATAGCCGGTGCCACAGGCGTTTTTATGATAGGGTGGTTTTTTAAAGGGGATGATAACAGCTTTAACTGGAATGCTTCATTACTATCTGCTTTTAGTCTTTTTTTATATGCATTTATTTATACACCACTTAAGAAAGTAAATTCGATTGCAGTTTTGGTGGGTGCCTTTCCCGGTGCATTGCCTTGCTTAATTGGTTGGGTAGCGGCAACGAATATGATTAACCCTTTCGGAACAGTGCTGGCTAATGGCAAAGAATTTTCCAATGCAGGTGGATGGATATTATTTGCCATACAATTTCTCTGGCAGTTCCCGCATTTCTGGGCCATTGCCTGGGTAGCACACAGCGATTACAGCAAGGCGGGTTTTAAATTATTACCAGCCGATAAAGGCCCTACAAAATTTACAGCCGCACAGGCAATCATGTATTCGGTTTTGATGATACCTGTGGGGGTACTGCCTTATTATTTTGGTTTATCAGGCCAGGTAAGTATGTGGATAGTTGTAGCCTGCAACCTGTTTATGGTATTTCAAAGTGCACGCTTGTATAAAGAGATGGATGTGAAAGCAGCAAGAAGGGTGATGTTCAGTAGTTATATTTATTTACCAATAGTGCTGCTGGCTCTGCTGGCAGATAAGATCAGGTGAGGTGGTGAGTCGTGAGTAGTCAGTAGTGAGTAAAACTCACTATTCACTATTGACAACTCACAAAATGCAAAAATTATTAATTACCAATCTTTAATAAAATCAGTGATGATGACAGCAGTGCAGACCAAAGAACCACAAAAAATTCATCCCCATAAATTTACCCTATGGGTAGCCATGGGTAGTATTGTAATGATGTTTGCGGCATTAACGAGTGCGTATATTGTAAAAAAGAACCAGAGCAGCTGGCTGCAGTTCGACCTGCCACGGATATTCTGGTATTCTACTTTTACGATTATAATGAGTAGTATTACCATTCACCTTGCCATAAAAGCTTTTAAGGCGAGAGAAATGGGCCGGTACCGTGCCTTAATTACGATTACGGCCGCATTAGGTGTTTTATTTATTGCGATGCAGTGGCTGGGGTTTCAGGACCTAGAAAGCCGTAATATCGCCCTGGTAGGAGCCAAAAGTAATTCAGCGGCCTCCTTTCTGTTCGTAATCACCGGGTTGCACATGGTGCATGTATTGGGTGGGGTAATTGCCTTATTGGTTATTTTCATTAAGGCATATTCTGCGAAAATAAAGAATTACAGCAGTTTACCGATAGAGTTAGTAGGTACGTACTGGCATTTTGTAGATATACTTTGGATCTATTTATTCATCTTTTACAATTGGATAGGATAGTTGAAGAAAAAGTTGCTGTTTATTCACCTTTTTTGAACAGTAGCCAATATTTTTGTAACGAAATTTTAGAAAAAGATCATGTCAACAACAACAACTGTTACACCAACCAAACTGTGGAGCGGCGGAAAGAGTCCTTTCAACGTAGAATACGGCAAATTGATGATGTGGTATTTCCTGATGAGTGATGCGTTCACTTTTGGCGCATTCCTGATCTCTTACGGAACTATCCGCTTTTCTACCAATGGATGGCCCAACCCCAACGAAGTGTTTAAAAGCTTTCCGTTTGCACCGGAAGGGGTAAATGCACCATTGGTATTTGTGAGTATCATGACCTTTATCCTGATCATCAGCTCGGTTACGATGGTTTTAGCGGTTCATGCCGGGCACAATATGGATAAGAAGAAAGTAGCCAAAAACCTTATCTGGACCATTATTGGCGGTATCGCTTTCTTAAGCTGTCAGGCATGGGAGTGGAACCACCTGCATAACGAAGGTGCCTGGTGGGGTCATAATCCTTTCCTGAATCATGACGGAACAGCTTCTTCAACCAATTTTACCAATTACTTCTTTACCATAACGGGCTTCCATGGTTTTCACGTATTCTCCGGTGTAATTATTAATATTATCATGCTGATCATGACACTGATGGATAAGTTTGAACAACGCGGCCACTACCTTATGATTGAGAAAGCAGGGTTATACTGGCACTTTGTAGACCTGGTATGGGTATTTGTATTCACTTGTTTTTACCTGATCTGATCGTAATCATTTAGTCAACTCATTCAAGAAAGAAATTTATGGAACATACAGCAGCACACGAAGAACATAGCGATGGTGCAATAAAAGAGATTGTAAAAGTAACCATTATCCTGTCTGTATTAACAGTGATAGAACTGATACTTGGTTTTTGGATGATGGGCATGCCGCTGGAAAGTTGGTTACGCCTCGCTGTAAAAGGAACCATCATTATTTTGATGATGGCCAAAGCATTTTACATTGTTGGTTATTTTATGCACCTGAAACATGAGATCAAAAACCTGATCATGACCATTGTGGTTCCATTGTGTTTGTTTATCTGGTTTATCATTGCATTTTTATATGATGGCAATTCATTCAGGAATTTGAGAAATACGTATGACCCTCATTTTAAAGAACAGAGTACCATTAAAGTAGAGAAAAAAGAAGAAGGTAAAGAAAGCACGCATGAAGTGAAGAAGCCGGAAGAAAAAAAGGCTGCGGAATAAGTATTGATTGTATTTTTAAAATATTATTAAACCATCCCGCCCAGGCAGGATGGTTTTTTTATAAAGAACCTTTTTTATGAATAAGAAATCGTTAATGGGGTTGGCTGTGGCGGTATTGTTACCGGTTTTCTGTTACCTGGTATTAAAATATGCCAGCGACCAGGCGGTTGATATGCCAAGAAAGTATTTATTAGACACGGTAGTTACCCGCATTAACAATGGAAAAACAATTACGGATAGTATCTGGCACACAACAGCCAATATTCGTTTGCAAAACCAGTTGGGCGATACGGTAAGCCTGTATGATAAGCAGGGTAAGATTATAGTTGCCGATTTTTTCTTTACACATTGTGCGGGTATTTGTCCGAAGCTAACAGCCAATATGGCCAAACTGCAACAGTCGTTTATCCGGGGCGGAGATACACGTAAAAAGATTGATACCTCTATTGTACAATTTATTTCATTTACGGTTGACCCCGAAAGGGATAGTGTGCCTGTTTTAAAGAATTATGCCGATCGCTTCGGAGTAAACCCGGATAACTGGTGGATGCTTACCGGCAGTAAAGATTCTATTTATAAATTTGCTTTTGAAGAACTGAAAGTTGATAAGTTCAGCGAAGAACCTATCACCCCGGATTTTGTGCATACAAGCCGCTTCGTGTTAATAGATAAGAAGTACCAGGTTCGTGGTTATTATAATGGGCTGGATTCTGTGTCGCTGGCTAAGCTTGCCCGGGATATCGGTGTATTAATGCTGGAAAAAGACAAGAAAGAAAAGAGTACCGTCTTCCGTGAGATCATTGACCTGAGCTGGCTATGGCTGATCGTTGTATCGCTGGTCATCTTTTTCGTAGTATATATGCGTGGGCGAAGAAAAATTAATGGGTAGTAAATATCTGTATTAACCTATGCCATCCGTGGCAAAACAATCATTATGTTACAAGCAGCAATCTCTAAAAACGATAAAAAAGCCCAATGGCTGATTGGTATTTTTTCTGTGGTGGTATTCAGTACCATTGTATTGTTAAGCCGGTATAAATTAGAAGTAGACCTTGGGTTTAATGTGCATATTTTCGCTACGGCGAATGCATTTATCAATTCAGTCATAGCGTTACTATTGATAGCTGCTTTATTTGCTGTTAAAAACAAAAACTACCTGCTGCATAAACGGTTGATGACAGCCGCTTTACTTTTATCTATTTTATTTCTTGTTTCTTACATCGCCCACCACCTGTTAGCCGGTGAAGCCCGATTTGGCGACAGTAACCACGATGGAATTGTTTCTGATGATGAAAAGTTGCAGGTAGGCAGTCTTAGAATGGTATATTATTTTATACTCGGCACACACATTATACTTGCTGCAGTTATTTTACCTTTTATCTTATTCACCGCATACCGTGCATTAACCGCTGAATTCGACACGCACAAAAAAATAGCACGCATTACCTGGCCTTTGTGGTTTTATGTAGCTGTTACAGGGCCGGTTGTGTATTGGATGATCAGCCCTTATTATAGGTAGGGAGTAGTTAGTTAAAAGGGGTTAAAGTAGTTAAAATAAATACTATTCTTCAACCTTTTACTCACCATTCACGACTCACTACTCACGATCTTACTCTAACGAAAGCTCCGCCGCAGGATCCCAGAATTTCTTCTGAAAATCAATGATCGTATCATCGGCTACTTTTATTTTCTCTTTTTTTAATAATTCTTCCATCCGTGTGGGTGTGGCAAAATGCATTTTGCCGGATAACATACCATTGCGGTTAACCACGCGGTGCGCAGGTATGTTTTTTTGCAGATGGGCACCATTCATGGCCCAACCTACCATACGTGCACTCATTTTTGTTCCTAGATAAGCGGCGATAGCCCCATACGAAGTAACACGGCCTTTTGGGATTTGCCTGGCTACCTCATATACCTGTTCGAAAAAAGAACTGTCTTTTTTGCCACTGGGCAGCACGGATTTCAATTTCTCAGGAGATTTTTTGGTTGCCACTTGGAATGATTTATGATAACAAATTACGGCAATACCAGAAAGAAATAAAATCGTTACAGATTCATAGTTGTATTCTTTCAATCCGTGACGAAAAATAGCGGTTAGGAATTGGTAATTTTTGTTTCCAGTTCTACTAACTCAGACCGGCGGGGCTCGGGCACTGATTCGTACTGGTAAGGACAATGCCGACAGCCATACCCGCAGCAATGGCCTTTTTCCAGGTGATACTTTTCAGTAAGCACCATGTATCCATGTTCGTCGTGATAAAAATCAATTCCTTCAATCAATGTCTGGCTCAATGTACAGTTGTTTTAGTACCGCATCTTTTTCTAATGGCAGTTCTCTGTTTAAACGGAATCTGAGATAATGAATGCGGTTGCTTTGTGCGATATCCAGTCCCTCATAATGGGTTTTAATCTGTAGCTCAGGTTTTACTTCGGGTTGTGCATATACCTGATCCGTACTCTCTAACAATTCCAAACCAAATAAGTTGATAACTGTAAGCGTAAATTGATACAGGTCCGGACTATCCGTTTTCAAATTCACTACCCCGTCTTTTACCAGTATCTTTTGGTAATGCCGAAGGAACCTTGGGTGTGTAAGTCGTTTTTTAGCCCTTGACCCCCGTAATTGCGGGTCGGGAAAAGTGATCCATATTTCTGCCACTTCCCCTTCCGAAAAATAATCAGTGATTTTATCAATATGCGAGCGGATGAATGCCACATTACCCAGACCCTCATCCAATGCTGTTTTTGCCCCCCGCCAGATACGGTTGCCTTTAATATCAATACCTATAAAATTCCTGTTCGGATATAACCTGCCCAGTCCTACTGCATATTCACCCTTGCCACAGGCCAGTTCCAACGTAATTAAGGCCTCATTTTTAAAATAACCGGCCCATTTGCCCTGCATTCCCTGCGGGTACTCCAATACATTGGGAAATTGTTTGATGGCTTCGAAACGGATGAGTTTTTTTTGTCCCATGAGGCTGCAAATGTAAAACTGTTCTGCTCTTATTACCGGAGAAGAAAAAACATTTTTTTGTAAAACACATTAAACCTTGTTGTAATAATTCGGTCTATTTGTTTAATTTTAACCAAATCCTGCTATTTATGATCCACCAACTAATGTACCTCGACCCTGGTTCGGGGAGCCTTTTGTTTCAGGCATTATTATCGGGGATGCTGACAGTACTTGTTTTCTTCAAAAAAATAGTACAATTCGTACGGCTTTCCTTTTCCCGAAAAAAAAATCAGAACAAATTACTTATAAATGACCGGGAAGAATAAATGCAACAATCCATATCATACCGGGATAGGGATGGGTTTGTAGTGTTGAAAGACAGGGTTATCTATCGGTTTGTTACACATGCTTATGCACCGGCCTATAATTGGTTAATGCAATCTGGGCTGCACGAAAAGCTTGTTACGGAAGGATTGTTAATTGATCATGCCGAAGGTGTTTTAGCGAGGGATGAACAGGCTTATTATCGCGTACTTATTCCCGAAATTATCCACAACATTTCACTCCCATCTGAATGGACTGCTAATCAATGGAAAGATATTGTATTAGCTTTTTTAAAGATCAATACAATTGCAATTAAGTATGGGATGATATTGAAAGACGCAACACCCTTTAACTTCACTTTTCACGAAGGCAGGTGTGTTTTTTTCGATACCCTTTCTTTCGAACGTTATGAAGAAGGCCAGCCCTGGACAGCTTACAGACAATTTTGTGAATCAATGCTTGGTCCTATGGCATTGATTTTTTTTAATGATACCGCGTGGTCAAAGCTATTGGGCATTGCAATTGAAGGTTGGGAATTGCCATTCATCAGCAGGAACCTGCCGCGCAAAACCTGGTTTAATACCACCCTGCTTTTACATATTCACTTGCATGCAAAATTCAGGAATAACAGCAGGAGAAAAATCAATAACCACACTTCTTTTAATAAGCCAAAACTGGTTGCTTTATGGGGCATGATACAAAAAGCTGTTGCCGGTTGGCAATATTCCCGCCATCCACAACACTGGATCAGGTATTATGATAAAGAGATTGCATCAAACACCTATATTAATAGTAAAATCAGTATTGCCATCCAATGGCTTGAAGAACTTACGCCATCCTGCGTAATTGATCTGGGCGCGAATAACGGGAGATTTTCTGAAATCGCTGCTTTATATGCCGGTGAGGTAATTTCCATAGAAATGGACCATGATTGTACCGACAAAATATATCAATCAACCAAAGAAAAGAACACAAAGAATATTAAAACCATTCTTGCCGATATTGCTCAACCAACGCCAGGTGCCGGTTGGGCCAATGAAGAGAAAACTTCCCTGATTAACCGCCTGAGTGGCGATATGATATTGGCGCTAGCCCTGATACATCACCTCTGTATTTCAAGAAATGTACCACTATCCTTTATTGCCCAATTATTTGCTAATATCACTACTGGTTATGCTATTGTTGAGTTTGTGCCTAAATCTGATGCTAAAGTGCAGGAGATGCTGCAAAACAGGGAAGATATCTTTCATGATTACCACGAAGAAGAATTTATTAGCAGGTTTGAGGTTTATTTTACATTAGTACACACACATGAATGTGGTTCTTCAGGCAGAAAAATATTTTTATGGAAAAAAAGAGGGTAGGCTTGATGGGCCAACCCATTGCCCCTTATATATTCGGGCTATATTTTATTATTTACCAGTCTTCAAATTCCTTTTCTTCTTTTATACTGGCGGATGCATTTCTATTTATGATCATTTATTGTTTGGTAATCGGTTTAATAATAACCATACTTGCTAAACTGTTTTTACTCCGGTATACAACCATTTCAATTCTTGTTTTTGCTGTATTGTTTCTTTTCAGTGACTATTTCCGATATGAAATCAGAGACCATTTATCCATCTTCAGTTTCCGTAACAGACAATATTCTGTATGTCTTTTCTGCTTTATTACCTTGCTTGTGTACATCGAACATAAAATAATGGTGCGGAATATAGGCCTCAACAGAATAATAAACAAATGGTGTAACCTTTTTTTATTTTTTCTGATATTCATTGACCTTGGCAATGGCTTTTATAATAATTACCGCGAACATTCTATGGATGGCCGAACTGGTAAAGTGATAAAGAAAGATATTGGTATTGTTTGGGTTTTAATGGATGAATATCCTTCCACTGCATCTTTACAACAGTATTTCAATTATACAGATCCGCTTGATAGTTTCCTTATTGGCGAACATTTTCTCTTGTTAGAATCAATCAAATCCAGATACGCCGCAACAATATTTTCTGTTAACGCTATCTTTAATTATGATGATTGTATACGGCCGAAAAGCTATGCTTCTTCTATACATAGGCTCCAAAGAAGCAAATGGGCCGCCGATATCGACCATAGCAACGCGAAATTTTTAAATCTCGACTTTCTAACAATCGGGAACCAGCCTAAACTGATGGACCTCTTTTATTTTCCCGATACCTATGGCAAGCAGTTGTTGTATGGAAGTTTATTTTTTAATGCGGTTGTGGCGCAAAGGAGCGGGGAAGTAGACAGGTATAATACATTGGTTAATAAAAGCCTGGATAGTGTATTACAGAAAGATCCTGATGCATATAAGCTGATATGGGCACATTTTCTCATTCCACATATGCCTTACTCCAGGAATAGACATGGTGAGTTACGGAAGAACAACGAGGAAGCCCATGAGGCAGTAACAGCGAAAAGTCAATACATTGAGTATTTAGAGTATGGAAATACATTAATAACAGCGCTCCTCAAAAAACATCCTGTGTTGCAAAATAAAATTGTGATTATCAGTGGCGACCATGGTGTGCGGTTTCCTTTTGTGAATAAGGCAGACTGGAAAAAACCATATTTTGCCATCCACTACCCATCTGCTTTTGACACGGCTTCACTTAAAAAAATAAAATATATTTCACAATTACCCGATTGGTTGGCGAATCAATAAAATATTTACCCGGTAGAGATAATGCTAAAAATATGAGTTTAGATTAATAGTAATATGACTACTACCAGATACTGCCTTCCATTCAGCCTTATAACCCTTTCCCGCCAACCGCCTTCAATGCAACCTGTTCAGGTGGGGAAGCTAGGAGCGGCATAGCTTCAGTAACAAGTTCTTTGGCACCATCAAGTGTTAAAGAAATGGCATGGTCTTCCTGGGTGTTCCAAACCTCTGTTAACCAGATAATATCTTTATTCTCAGGGGCATGGTTAATAATATAGAGCCGGCAGCCTTTGGCATCGGATACTATATGGTTAGCTTTCATTAATATCTCTATCAATGCATTCCCTTTGTGGGTATGTGTAATGAATCGTGTATAAAGAGCGTATTGAGACATAATAAGTATTTTATTACTTATAATTTTACAATAATCATTCCACCCATATCTCATCACAGGCAATCATCGGTTTTTTATATTTATGATAACGCCAGCCGGGCA
>JANXUL010000016.1 GCA_025356235.1 Bacteroidota bacterium | reverse complement strand
ACAGGTGGAGGCTTCGACTTTACCTTATTTGCCATTTGGGCCAATAATCCCGATGACCCCGACGGTGCATATATTGAACAGGTTTGGAAAGCGATCCATTTTTATGATAAAAAAATAACTAAAAAACGTACGGTTCTGGCTGGTGATTTTAACAGCAATACTATATGGGACAGGAAATACCGCAATGGTAACCATTCCCATGTGGTAACGCATTTAGAACAGAAAGGTATTTACAGCGTTTATCATTTACACCATAAGCAAACACAGGGGAAAGAGTCACACCCTACATGGTTTATGTACAGGCATGAGGATAAACCTTACCATCTTGATTATTGTTTTGTGTCGAAAGATCTGGCGGATAGTATTTGTTCAGTAAAGGTGGGTGATTTTGCTTCCTGGAAGCCTTATAGTGATCACGTGCCGGTGATTGTAGACTTTTATAATGATATGCTTACTTTACCTTCGTAATATGATCAAGCAAACGTTGTATATTTTATTTTTCTTTTTATTATGTATGTCCTGTAAAAACAACCAGCCTATGCCTATCACACATGCCCTGCGTTTAAAACCCGGACAGGACCTGAAACTGTCTATTGATAGTTTCGTAAAAGAAAATAATATTGGGGCGGGTTGGATCGCCACTTGTGTGGGTAGCCTTACAGAATACAATGTACGTTTTGCCAATCAGGAGAAAGGATATAGTGATAAGGGCCACTTTGAAATTGTTAGCCTTGTAGGTACACTATCTGTTAATGGTTCGCATATTCATTTATCTATTTCAGACAGCACGGGCAAAACGATTGGCGGCCATTTGCTGGATGGTTGTAAAGTGTACACTACTGCAGAAATTGTGATAGGCGAATCGAAAGAACTTGTTTTTGAACGGAAACAAGATGGCTCCACACCCTGGAAGGAACTGGAGATTAAAAAAACCAAGAATTAAGGTGGCCGGATAGCACACTTAATCTTGCCCTTTAACTGCTTTGCTGTTAAACAAATTAGATATCTATCTGTTTCATTATCATTAACAAACTAATTTAGCAGGCCATTCTTATTCTTGTAAGCTCAAAAATATATATGTTATATAAACGATCATGGATTATTTTATTCTTAGGAATAATTGGCTCAATGTCAAATCTCATTGCGCAAATAAGTGTAAAAGAGGGTGCCTGGCGTGGACAGTTGCTTCGGGTAGATGGCAGAAAAATTACTTTTCACTTTGATATCAGAAAAGAGCATGCTAAAACTGTTTTGTACGTAATCAATGCCAGTGAAAGGCTGCGGGTAGATAAGATCAGGTTAACCAAAGATTCTGTGTTCATTGAAATGCCCGTATTTGAATCGAACTTTTATGCCAAGAGAATTTCTAATAACCGTTGGGAAGGTGTATGGATGAAAGGCGGTTCTGTTAAGACGCAGGTGATGCCCTTTATCGCTGAAACACAGATAAGTATCCCTCAGCCATTAATTAAAAAACCGCTCGCTGACATAACCGGAAAATGGGCACTAACATTTACCAAAAGTGACGCATTGGGCAGGCCCGCTATAGGGGAGTGGCAACAAAAAGGCAATACGGTTCACGGTACTATTCTAACACCTACCGGCGACTATCGTTTTTTGTCGGGGATGGTAAATGGTGATAGCCTTCTGTTATCAACTTTTGATGGTGGGCATGCTTTTTTATTTACTGCAAAACTGAACAGTGCCCGCGAGATATCAGGAGGCATGTTTTATTCAGGTGCCACCAGTGCCGAGCCTTGGGTAGGGGTAAAAAACGACAAAGCAACTTTGCCTGATGTGGCGGCTATGTACATAAAAAATAAAGAAGAAAAAGTAAACTTCCGTTTTCAGGATCTGAATAAGAAAATGGTTTCTATTAATGATGCAAAGTTTAAAAATAAAGTAGTGATTATACAGATTATGGGGTCGTGGTGCCCGAATTGTATGGATGAAACTGCTTTCCTGAGTGACTACTATAACCGGAATAAACAGCGGGGTGTGGAGATTATTGGACTTGCTTATGAATACAGTACAGATTTTGACAGGTCAAAAAAAAGTATAGAAAAATTTAAAAACCGGTTCAATGTGCAATATACTTTACTCAATACCGGGGTTACGGTATCGGATAGTATGCGAACAGAGAAAACCCTGCCACAATTCACGGCTATTAAATCATTTCCATCAACGATTTTTGTAGATAAAAAAGGGTATGTGTCAAAAATATATACAGGCTTTGAGGGTCCGGGTACCGGTGTTCATTACGAAGAAATGAAGAAAAATTTTGAAGCAACAGTTGACAGGTTGTTAAAGGAATAGTTGATGATAGCCAATAAGTATCTATGAAACAGTGTATAAATAACTATGATGCAAAAATACAAATATTTTATTTTTCTTGCAGGCGTAGTATTAACAGCGGTTGTTTATGCAGATATATATGAATGGATAATTATTTCTGCTGATAAATCCCGTTCTTTTGAAGAAATTAAGCAAATTTATCTAAACAGGTTTCCGTTGTTTTTAAGAAATCCAGGGTTGCT
>JANXUL010000002.1 GCA_025356235.1 Bacteroidota bacterium | reverse complement strand
ATTCAATATTTATGAACCGAAAGAAAACATGAAAATAAGCATGTACACCATGGAAAAAGGTTTCCAGATGAATGAAGAAATGGCAGAATTTTTATTAAATAATCCTGATGTTGATGTGCATGTGGGACTGGTAGGGTGATGAAGGGCGTGAGTAGCGAGTTGTGAGTAAAGTTTTCTCTCACTCACAACTCACGATTTCTTATATTATTTTCACCGCCCCATTTAATCTATCTGCTACATTATCCCAGTTTATAATATTCAGCATTATATCCACAAAATCGTTCCGCTTATTTTTGTATTTGAGATAGTAAGCATGTTCCCAAACATCAATTACCAATAAAGGAATTACCCCCCATTGTGTAAGCTTCTCATGGTTCTCGCATTGAAGGATGGTGAGTTTATCTGAGTAAGGCTGATAGCCAAGTATCCCCCATCCGTTGCCATCCACATCTTTGGCAGTTTTTGAGATATACATTTTCAACTTATCATAACTGCCAAAATCTTTCTCAATTCTTTTTAACAGATCACCCGTTGGTTCTGTTTTTTTATTGGTGAGGTTAGTCCAGAAAATGGTATGCAGCACATGCGAAGAAAAGTGGTAACTTAATTTTTTTGTCCAGTAATCCACTGTTTCCAAATTATTTTCATCCATTGCCTTTCTTATTTTCTGTAGGTCATTATTGGCTGCTTTTACGGCGCCTCCATGGTGAAAAGTATGGTGCAGGTAAACTGTTTCTTCATCCATATTTGGTTCCAGGAAATTTTTATTATAAGGTAACGGCTGGTGTAAAAAATTACCATTCGCATCAACCAACCGTTCAAACCCGTTCGACAGGTAATTTTGCGCCAACACCGATTGATCAGGTAAAATAGCAGCTGCGGAAAGGATGGCAGATGCAGACAGGAATTGTTTACGGTCCATATAATATATTTATACAGGGAAGGTACTATTAAATCACTTTAATCAAAACTCAAAACCGGCACTAATACTTTGCTAATGTATTTATCTTCATTTCCTGTAACGAAAGGTGTTCCCTGCCTGTTAGGCTTACTGTTCTTCCCTGAAAAACTGCGTTCATCCTTTTTTATCTGGTAATAAGGAAAATTAATCGTCTTCTTGTGCCCATTAACCCAAAACTGCTTATGCAACAACAGAACAGCTTATCTCACAGAATAATTACAGTAGACGCTTTGCGGGGCTTTGCCTTGCTGGGTATCTTGCTTGCACACATGATTTTTTGGTATACTGCCGGGCCCTTGCCCGGTGATATTTTTAACAAGTACCATGATATCGGTACCGGAATCATTTCCATACTTAATGAACTACTGATCTCCGGTAAATTCTTTGCCTTTTTCTCTTTCCTTTTTGGGTTGAGTTTTTTTCTCCAGATGCAGAGCATGGAAAGACGAAATGATAATTTTGTAGTCCGTTATGCCTGGCGTATTGCTTTGTTGGGTATAATAGGCCTTATACATCATGCTTTCTGGCGTGGTGATATCCTCTCTATTTATGCCCCGTTGGGATTTTTATTGCTTCCCATGCGCAAAATGAGCAACCGCGCCATTTTAATCATAGGCATCTTATTCGCCATTAATGCGCCGGGTAAGGTGATTGAAGTGATTAAATTCCTCACTGCGAACCCGCAAACAGCAGCAGTAGCGGGCAAACCGGTTGATTTTGATGCAGAGGGTAAGGCATATTACCATATCATCAGTCAGGCAAATTTGCCAGCCCTGTTAAAAGACAACTGGAACAACGTATCCACCAAATTCAGGTTTCAATTAGACAGCGGTCGGATTTTTATCACTTTTGGTTTCTTCCTGTTAGGTATGTACACCGGCCGCAAACGTTGGTTTGAAACGCCGGAAGAATCGCGCCCTGTCATCAAAAAAATATGCCGTAAAAGCGGATGGATCATATTACTCACTTTGGCCATAGGATTGGGCATTTTTGGGGCAAACGGACTGTTTAAATTGGGTTGGGAACAAAATCCCATAGTTGGATTTATATTCAGCATTTTCTATGATTTACACAGTGCCGCATTGGTTTGTTTTTACGTATCCGGGCTTACCCTTTTAATGTACCGTGAACGCTGGCAGAAAGTACTTTACCCGCTGGCATCAGTAGGTAAACTGGCATTAACCTGTTATCTGTCGCAAACACTGCTTGGACTGGCACTTTTTTACCATGTAGGATTCGGGCTGGTGGCCCAAACCCCACCCTGGTTAAACTGGCTGATTGGCATCGCTTACTTCTTTTTGCAGGTTGCTGTAAGCAAATGGTGGCTTACCCTATTCAATTACGGGCCCGTTGAATGGTTATGGCGATCGGCTACCTTTTTCAGGTGGTTTCCGTTTAAAAAGAAATAAGCTGACCGCTTGTCAGGTAATTACTGTTGCAACGTCATTAATCACAGTGGTGGAAAAGTCAAATCAGCACAAACCGCGGTTTGGATTTATATTTGACACATACTTGCAAGAGATAATTATAAATGAACAATAAAACAGTAAAAAAATGGCTTTAGAACTAACAGACGCAAATTTCCAGGCCACCGTACTGGACAGCGATAAACTGACATTGGTTGATTTCTGGGCAGAATGGTGTGGCCCTTGCCGCGCTATCGGACCGGTTATTGAAGAATTGGCAAAAGAATACGATGGTAAGATAAATGTGGGCAAAGTAAATGTTGACCATAACCCCAACCTCAGTGTGAATTATGGCATTACTTCTATTCCTGCTATCCTTTTTATTAAAGGTGGCCAGATAGTTGACAAACAAATTGGTGCCGTACCTAAATCGGTACTGGACAAAAAGATTCAGTCGCATATTTAATTGTGATGATGATTTTATAAAAAAGGAGCTTTTTGAAAAGCTCCTTTTTTTATGCTGTACCTGAATGAATATAGAATCTCAAACTTGATTTTCTTTATTTTTATTGATTATCTTACCCGATTAATTTACTCACTAAAATTTACCGCTATGAACATCAAGTTTGAGATTCTATATTCATTCAGGTACAGCATAAAAAAAGGAGCTTTTCAAAAAGCTCCTTTTTTATAAAAT
>JANXUL010000298.1 GCA_025356235.1 Bacteroidota bacterium | reverse complement strand
ATTACCGATCATCAGTGTTGATGAACCTACCATGAGTATGACTTTCAGCATTAATAACTCGCCATTCTTTGGTAAGGATGGAAAGTTTGTTACCTCGCGTCACCTGCGTGACCGTTTGATGAAAGAAACAGAAAAAAATCTGGCCCTTCGTGTAGAAGATACAGACAGTGCGGATAGTTTCTTGGTGTTCGGACGTGGTATTTTGCATTTGGGTATATTGGTAGAAACCATGCGCCGTGAAGGATACGAACTAACCGTTGGTAATCCCCAGGTATTGGTGAAAACCATTGATGGCAAAAAACATGAACCATATGAAAACCTGGTAGTAGATGTGCCTGCCGATTACAGCGGTAAAGTAATTGACCTGGTTACCCAACGTAAAGGTGAAATGCAAATCATGGAAAGCAAGGGTGAAATGCAGCACCTGGAATTTGAAATTCCTTCAAGGGGATTGATCGGTTTGCGTTCTCAAATGTTAACAAACACAGCCGGTGAAGCTGTAATGGCACACCGTTTTGTAGATTATAAACCATGGAAAGGCCCAATACCCGGCAGGAGCAATGGCGTATTGATTGCCAAGTTTAGTGGAATAACTACTGCGTATTCAATTGATAAATTACAAGACAGGGGAAGTTTCTTTGTTGAGCCAACAGAGGAAGTATACATAGGACAGATTATTGCCGAGCACATTAAACCGGGCGATCTGAATGTGAATGCCGTGGAAATGAAAAAACTCACCAACCACCGTGCAAGCGGAAGTGATGATGCGGTAAGGATCACACCAAAACTGCAGTTCACTTTGGAAGAATGTATGGAATACATTCAGCAGGATGAGTGTATAGAGGTAACGCCTAAAAATATCCGTATGCGTAAAGTGGTGTTGAATGAAGATGACAGGAAGAAGAGCAGTAAGAGTATGCAAAGTGAAGCGGTAGGATAGCCCTTAGCTTTCTGAAATAGGTATGGAGCCATTCTGCGATAAGCGGGATGGCTCTTTTTCTTGCCCGGACAAAAAAAGGGTTTTCAACAACATGTGTTTTACGGATAAATAAACCCTAATGAATAACTGCCATCTCTTTTTTATGTGATTATATCCATCCATCTGCAGCATTTTTCTTTTTCAAAATACCAGCCGCCTATCCATAAAAAAACCACAGCCACCGAAATATTCAGCGACTGTGGTGGTTAATAGATTGCCCGGAATGAATTATCCTTTGCTAACGGTTACTTCTTCTGTAACATTTGTTTTGATGTTAATGGTAAATTTTTCCTTCACGTCATTTTTGCCATCTTCAATCACAAAAGTTATTTTACTTACTTCTGACTTAGGCAGTTTAAAAGTTTTATCAAATACTTTGTCGGTATAATAACTCTTAAACAAAGGCTCACCGGCTTCATCTAATACTATCAGGTTAAAAGTACTGCCAGTTGGGTTACTGTACTTTACCTTGAATGATAACTGGTTGTTCAGGTCAATACCCGTGTACTTTACTTCTACTTTACCGGTTGTGGTAAAGGCAGGGGTACTGTTTTTTGCAGGCATTGCTTTTGCATTTGCAGAAAGAAACAGGGCTGCTACTAACAGGTTACCAAAGAAAAATCTTTTGGCGATGGTTTGAATAGATTGCTTTTTCATAATAATCATTTTTTAATTTTAATGAATTGAATAATCGAAATAATGGGCATAACACTGCCCACAGGCTCACAAAAGAAACTTTATATGGGAAAGCAATCGCAAAAAATACAGGTACCGAAACGGTAAAATGAATTAGTAAATTCATTTATAGATGTACATCAAAAACCTGCATGTATACACTTAATACTCATTTCTTTAAAAGGTAACCCAAGTAATTTGACAGGGTATGTTAAGGAAATATTAACAAAAGGGCTACTGTAAAATTAACGATTGTTATTTTATGGTAACTCTGTGTAAGCCTTTATCTCTGCGCCTCTGTGTTAAACCCATAGTAATGTTTTTATCATACAAAGGCGCGGAGGGCACGTAGGTATCACAGAGAGATAGATTGGTTAGTACACTAAAATCAGGCAACAGGTTTATTAAGTGTATCCCAGAGAAGGTCTTTCAATTCAGTCAATCCTTTATTGGTAACTGATGAAAAGAAAATATGCGGGATGCCTGCGGGTAACTCTTTGCTGATGGCTTCTTTTAATTCATCATCCAGCATATCGCTTTTACTGATGGCGATGATGAAATCTTTTTGCAGCATTTCAGGATTGTATTCTTCCAGTTCATTACGGAGTATCTCAAATTCTTTTTTATGATCGGTACTGTCTGCGGGAATTAAAAATAACAGCACTGAATTGCGTTCAATATGCCGTAAAAAACGGTGCCCCAGTCCTTTACCTTCAGCAGCACCTTCAATAATACCCGGCAGATCGGCAATACAAAATGATTTCTGATCGCGGTATTCCACCATACCCAATTGTGGTATCAGGGTGGTAAAGGCGTAATTGGCAATTTTTGGTTTGGCTGCTGTAATAACAGATAATAAAGTTGATTTGCCCGCATTCGGAAAACCTACCAGGCCTACATCGGCCAATACTTTGAGCTCAAGATTTTTCAATCCTTCCACACCCTCTTCGCCGGGTTGGGCATGTTCGGGAACCTGGTTGGTGGGTGTGGCAAAATTGCTGTTACCCAAACCACCCCGGCCACCTTTCAGCCAGATAATCTCCTGGCCATCTTCTAATATTTCGGCTTCAATATTACCTGTTTCTTCATCCCTTGCAATGGTTCCTAAAGGCACATCAATATAAACGTCTTTACCGTCGCGGCCGGTACAATTGTTTTTACTGCCGCCTTCACCATTTTCAGCAAGTACATTTTTATAGTAGCGTAAATGCAGCAATGTCCACAGGTTGCTGTTACCGCGAAGGATAATATGACCGCCACGCCCGCCATCGCCGCCATCCGGACCGCCCATGGCCGTTAATTTGTTGCGCATGAGGTGCCTTGCACCCGGTCCTCCGTGGCCACTGCGGGCAAAAATGCGGATATAATCTATAAAGTTGTTTCTTTCTGACACTAATCAAACGTATTAAACGGTTACATGAATCGCCGGTAAATGTACGCCAATGTTATTTGTTAGCCGATTCTCTTAGTTCATTCCATGTTTTATAAAGATTTTCCATCCGCGGCCTGTTGGCGGGAACTTCCCGTAAAGGCTCAGTTATTTTCCAATGTTCATACATGTCTTTGGGTAACCCCTGGTATAATTGGGTACCTATTGTTTTCCAGCGGATCATTTCATCACTTACGTCTTTTATTTTTTTTGCGGGATTGCCAACGATCAGGCTGCGGGATTCAAAAATTTCATCTGCTTTTAAAAAACTGAGTGCACCAACTATGCATTCATCCCCCAATTGTACATTATCCATGACTACGCTGTTCATACCAATCAAACAATTCCTGCCGATGGTGGCGCCATGTATGACGGCACCATGACCAATATGCGACCCCTCTTTCAATATAACCGTTACACCGGGAAACATATGTATGGTACAGTTTTCCTGCACGTTACAACCATCTTCAATAATAATACTACCCCAATCGCCGCGAAGGGCGGCACCGGGTCCTATGTACACATTTTTACCAATGATCACATTGCCGGTAACAGCTGCCTGTGGATGTATGAATGATGATTCATGAACAACCGGGATAAAGTCTTTAAAAGAATAGATCATTTACTAAACCAGTTTTTTTGCGGTTCTGAAGCAGGTTCCTTTAAACATGGCCACTACATGCCCCTGTTGGTTGGTGATGGCAATATGATACAACCCGGTTGATTTGCCGTTATGCAATTCTTTTGCTTCGGCAATTAACACATCACCCGGGTGTACCGGTTTTAAAAAATTAATAGCTGTATCCAATGCTACGGATAAAGTATTCCTATTATTACAGGCAAAGGCAAAAGCGCTATCGCCCAACGAGAAAGCTATGCCACCATGTACAATACCGAACCCATTAGTCATTTCTTCCCTTATTGTCATTTGTATTTTACTGTAACCTTCCTTTATATCTAATATTTCAATACCCAACCATTGAGAAAATTTATCATGTTCCATCATATGCTCCACTACCTGTTGTGCCAGTATATCTTTTTCGCGCATATTTATTCTCCTTTAAAAATAGGTAAACGTTTTTCTAAGAATGCCTGAACACCTTCTTTAAAATCGACTGTGGTGGCGGCTTTTTGCTGATAGTCATCTTCCAACAATAATTGTGTTTCTAAATTATTGGTAGCTGATTGATTTAAAGCATGTTTAATATATGCCAAAGCTTTAGTGGGCATTTTTGCTAATACAGATGCGATTTTTTTGCTTTCATCAATAAAAGTAACATCCGCAAAAACTTTATAAAGCATACCCATTTCTAAGGCATCAGCTGCAGAAACTTTATCGCCCAGCATCATTAATGCACTGGCTCTTTGAAAGCCAATTAACCTGGGTAAATGATAAGTGCCGCCACTATCCGGTATCAAGCCAATTTTAGAAAATGCCTGTAGGAAAGAAGCAGATTCTGCTGCTACAACAATATCGCAGGCGAGAGCCAGGTTGGCCCCTGCCCCGGCTGCTACGCCATTCACCGCTGCAATAACGGGTTTAGGTATATTTCTTATACGGGTAATAATGGGATTGTAGTGTTCGCTCAGTATTTTTTGCATACCGGGCCCATTTGGGTCGGCTACTTCAGCAAGGTCCTGACCGGCGCAAAAGCCTTTTCCAGCTCCTGTTATATAAATACACCTTACTTCCTGAAGGGAGGTACATTCATCTAATCTGGATTGCATGAGCAATGCCATTTCTCTGTTGAAAGAGTTGAGTTTATCTGGGCGATTCAGTGTGATGGTGGCGATGCTGTTTTCTATGGAGAGAATGATGGATGACATGTTCAATTTATTTAAACGAATATACTAATTCAAAAGAGGATACGGAGGTACACTGAGATCCTATCAATGGCATTTGAAATAATCAAAGGGTTCTTTACAATCATTGCATTGGTATAATGCTTTACATGCGGTACTCCCAAATTGTGAAACCAGTCTTGTATTATACGAATTACAAAGCGGACATGGAATAGCTTCTTCCTGCTGAAATGAATCGGGTGTACAAACGGCTTGCTTGTATTGTGGTGGGGTAATACCGTATGCTTTTAATTTTTGTTTCCCAATATCACTCATCCAATCTGTTGTCCAAGCAGGCGATAAAACCTGTGTGATGATAATATCTGTAAAGCCTTGCTGCAAAAGGGCCATTCGTATGCTCATTTTCATCACATCCATAGCAGGGCAACCAGTGTAGGTAGGGGTTACGAAGACCTCCACCTGCCAGCATGTTGATGTGGGGACCTGGGTAAGTTCTACTTTTCTCACAACACCTAAATCAATAACAGAGAGCACAGGCACTTCGGGATCAGGAACTGTTTCCAGAATCTCCCATATCCGTTTATTTATTTCAGATGAAGTATTATTTGCAGTACTATTTTTAGTAATTATTTCCATATTAATTCTTCATGTAAAAGTGAGGCAGTGTTATGAATACCACTGTGAATATTGAACAGGCGATATCGAATTTCGAAATATGCCTCAATCCATCATTCAAAATTCGGTATTTAATATTCATAATTTCCTACCATTCGGCTCCCGGGTTTGCCCTTTGTAAAAACTGCATTTCTCCCAAAACAAAACCCAGGTGTTCTGAATGCTGGCCTTCTTTGCCACCAGACTGCATCCATGCAACTGTTGGTAACGAAAGGGTTGCTTCTTCAAAAACAGATTTTATTTTTGCATCCCAACTGTTTTTTATGCTTGTTAGATCAATCCCATAACCTTCACTTACAGCCAGCCGTTCATAACCTGCCTCCTGGAACATTTCGCCGGTATAACTCCATAGTTCATCAACTGCAAGCAGCATGCGTTGCTTGCTTTCTTCCGTACCATCACCCAAACGGATTGCCCATTCGCTGCTCCAGCGCACATGGTAGGTAACTTCTTTCAATGCTTTTTCTGCAATGGCTGCCAACTGTTCATCCAAACTGTTTTGCAATTGCTGGAAAAAGAAATATTGGTAAGTACTGAAAAAGAATTGACGCAAAATAGTTTGCCCCCAATCACCGTTGGGAAGTTCAACCAGTAAACAGTTTTTAAAATCAACCACATCACGCAGATAAGCAAGTGAATCTTCTGTGGCAGCATTGCCCTGCAGTTGGGCCGCATACTGGTAAAAATTCCGGGCCTGGCCAATATAATCCAAAGCAATATTCGATATCGCAATATCCTGTTCCAGTATCGGCCCGTGCCCGCACCATTCGCTGTTGCGATGGCCAATAATTAATGCGTTATCGGCGAGATGAAGCGTATAGTCAATTAAGTTTTGTTTAGTCATCATAATAATTCCCCGTTTAGGGGCGAGGGATATTACATGTGTTTCAATTCATCCGGTAAATTATAAAAAGTAGGGTGACGATAGGCTTTATCATTAGCAGGATCATACAATGCAGCCGCATCGCCCGGGTTACTCGCGTGAATGAATTTACTTTCCACCACCCAAATACTTACCCCTTCCATTCTGCGGGTATACACATCCCTTGCATTTTCAATGGCCATCTGTTCATCAGCGGCATGCAGACTGCCTACATGTTTATGATCAAGCCCCTGCTTGCTGCGGATAAAGATTTCCCACAGTGGCCATTCTGCTGAAGCGGTTTTGTTTATTTCGTACTGATCCATTTTTCTTATTTGATATTATTTATGAAAGCAGATAATCACGCTGCTTTTGTAGCCGCCCTGTTTTTTCTTTTTTCTGCATAAGCCGTTGCTGCTTCTCTTACCCAGGCACCTTCTTCCCATGCTTTTTTTCTGGTTTCCAGTCTTTCTTTATTGCAAGGGCCATTGCCCTGTACTACCTGCCAGAATTCATCCCAGTCAATGGTACCAAAATCATAATGGCCGGTTACTTCATTCCATTTGAGGTCTTTATCAGGAATAGTTAGGCCCAGTATTTTTACCTGTTCAGTGCAGATATCAATAAATTTCTGGCGCAGTTCATCATTGGTAAAACGTTTGATCTTCCAACGCATGCTTTGAATGGTGTTGGGGCTCTCATCATCTTTTGGTCCAAACATCATTACACTTGGCCACCACCAGCGGTTAAGTGCATCCTGTGCCATACGGTGTTGTGCTTCTGTTCCGTTGCTTAGCGTTAATAATATTTCAAAGCCCTGACGCTGGTGAAAACTTTCTTCTTTGCATACACGCACCATGGCTCTTGCATAAGGACCGAAACTGCTTCGGCATAATGGTACCTGGTTCATAATGGCGGCACCGTCTACAAGCCAGCCAATGGCACCCATATCGGCCCAGGTTAATGTTGGATAATTAAAGATGGAAGAATATTTTGCTTTACCGCTGTGCAACTGGTTATACATTTCATCGCGGCTGATGCCTAATGTTTCTGCGGCCGAATACAAATACAAACCATGGCCCGCTTCATCCTGTACTTTGGCTAATAAAATGGCTTTGCGGCGCAGGTTAGGGGCACGGGTTATCCAGTTTCCTTCTGGTAGCATGCCTACGATTTCGCTGTGTGCATGCTGACTGATTTGCCGGATCAATGTCTGGCGATATTTCTCGGGCATCCAGTCCTTTGGTTCGATCTTGATTTCCTTATCAATCTTGTCCTGAAATACCTCTTCAAAATTTCTTTCCATCTTACGCGAGTTTGAAGTTCAAAAATAGGAAAAGAAATGCAATGCTAACAGATGTTAGCCTATAAAATCTCTAAAAACTACCCTCATGTTAGCCTCAATAACCTGAATTGTGCCTCAACCTGTTAGTCGACAAGCCTCTTAAGCCCTCTTTTTCTTCGTTCTTCTCTTATTGAAACCCTGTGTAATATTCAATAAGAGAAGAACGAAGAAAAAGAGAAGGAGGAGAAGAAGATGGGAGGTTTTTGTTTTTATCTTACAGGTATGAAGAAGGTATTTTTAATTGCTTTTGCTTTTTTAATAAGCGGCTTGATGGTTGCACAAACAACTGCACCTCCATTTAGAAAAGAAATTGATGCTTTTAAAAAGAAGGACAGCCTTCAAATGCCTGCTTCTCACAGCATCCTGTTAGTGGGTAGTTCTTCTTTTACCAAGTGGACAGATGTACAGGATTATTTTCCCGGCTACCCCATGCTTAACCGGGGCTTCGGCGGTTCTTCTTTGCCGGATGTGATCCGGTATGCGGATGAAATTATTTTTCCTTACAGCCCAAAACAAGTGATTATTTATTGCGGGGAGAATGATATTGCCGCATCGGATACGATCACGGCACAAATAGTGCTGCAGCGTTTTCAGCAATTATTTTTTACTATCAGGAATAAACTGCCGAAAGTACCGGTGGCATTCATTTCTATCAAACCCAGTCCAAGCCGGGGGAAATTTGAACCGGTGATCGTGGA
>JANXUL010000296.1 GCA_025356235.1 Bacteroidota bacterium | reverse complement strand
CACATGCCATTCTCGATGTTTATTACAAAGGAATGTATTTTGGGGGCCTGTTGACAAAAACAAGGTTCCGAAAGAAAAACAAACAAATAAAAAAAACGGGATTCTCAGGCCTTAAATATTTAACTCCCCGCGAAGCGGAGTTCATTAAGTTCTGTGCTACCGAACTTTCGTATGCAGAAATTGGTAGAAGAATGAAAATCGGGGCCAAAACAGCCGAAAATTATAAAGACCGGATTTTTCTAAAACTCGACATCAGCAGCCGAAATTCTCTTACCCTGTTTGCCATTAAAAATGGGTTATGCCCAGAAGTATTGCCAGAACAAACTAATTCAACCCGCGGTAATTCATAACGATTATTGAAAATGAATTTGCAATAGAGGGATTTCCCTCTACTATATTTTATATATCCAACTTATATTTACTGCATAAGCCCAATGCAACAAAAGTTGTTGGGAATTAGCAAGTATTTTTTAATCAATAAATAATAGATCAATGAAAAGAACAATTGTAAAAAACGCTAAGATTTTGCTGTTAGCAGCCTTCGTTATCGGCGCATTTGGCCAAACATTTTCAACGGCCTCTGTTACAAAGACTAATATCGTTGTTAAAACAGAGTATCCGTTGCCTTGCACATATGCTGGCGACGTCCGCAATTTATGTCATTTCACGGTGAACGGCGGAGCAGCTACAGCTGATGGATGCCTCGATGGTGGTACAAGTTGTTCAGTTTGGATCTAAGCACAGACACTACAGAACTAGTTATGCATTAGTAATGTTTCCTGAGTCTATGATATGCATTCTTAAAATGCTTAGATGAGTATTAAGAATGCATATTTTTTTATGCGCATTGGGTTGCCAATGAAGTTAATTTTTTTAACCTACTTTATATGATAAGACCGATTTTGTTTTTGTTTATATGTACTATTCAGTTTTCTTTTACAGGTAATGATCTCATTGCCCAAACAACTAAAAGCAACATCGTTTTTAAACGGTTTAATCTGGAAGCCAAAGTTGGCAATTTTTCAAACCTTTTCAAATATGAGGATGGTAGGGTTTTAAGTTTATTTATAGCAGATACCAACCTGTTCGTATGGAACGGAGACGGTGTTAACAATTATTTCTTCACTCAATATTCCCTGAAAAATAATCTGCCTGTAAGAAAATTCGTGAAAGCAGGTCGACACAGAGGAGAGGGTCTACAGGTATTTTCCGCAGGCATGATCAGCGACCAAACGATTTGGTATTATGACTTAGGCTTAAAGAAAGCAGTATTGATTGAACTTCCCCGCAATAAAGGCGCTAAAGATAGTTTAAAGATCACTGAATATCCATTACCAGGTAAGTATTATTATTCTGCGCAGTTATTAGACCGGTCAAGGCTATTGGGTTCAGGATCTGTCGATACAGGTTATGCGCGCGTTGGTTCCGTATTGCAGGAAATTAAACTTGCTATAAATAAACAAACAGGTGAATATGGAACAATGCCCGATGCGCCGGCAAATACGCCCTTCAATTCATGGCGCGATGCAAACCAGGGATTTCTTTATATAAACCCTTCCCGCACCAAAGTAGTATTGGCAAAACATTATACAGACGAGATAGAAATCTTTGACTTAGTAACCCGGAAAAGTATACGGGTAAAAGGGCCGGAAAACCTAACGTTGGAATTTAACTCAATCAGGATTCCGCACATGGATGTATCGTCACCAAACGATAAAACCATGGCAGCATTTGTTACCGGGACTACTACAGGGAAATACATATATCTTTTGTACATGGGTATTCTTAGTACTGAAAACAGGGTAACTAAAAGGGCACTTAATAAAATAAATGCGTCCAACTGCATAGTTGTATATGACTGGAGCGGGAAGCCCGTAGCGAAGCTCAAACTGGACCGCGATGTAATTGGATTTACCGTATCAAAAGACAACAAAATTATCTACGCATACGACGCGGATTCAAAATATGTAGTAAAGGCGAATCTGCCGATTATTAAATAACTGAAAATGAAAAATCCGAATAACTTAAAAAACTTAGTGTTCCTGCTACTGTTTAGCTGTGCTTTGTACTCTTACAAAAACAGTGAAGCTCATACCGGCATCAATAAGCAGGCCGGCGTTAACCGGGGAGATATTATTGGCAGAAAGGTGATCATGCCGGATACGGTAGAGATCTATTCCCCGTTTAAAAAGGATTCTATAGTAACCAATAGTCAACCACCGCAGGTAAAACCATTTAAAATATATGCTTATGTAAATGTGTCCTGCCCAACCTGTATCGTAGATCTTCAAAATTGGCAAGAGTTTATTTCGGAGCTCAACAGCGAGGTGCCGGTCATTATGGTCTGCACATCAAAAGATCATTTTGAATATTTCAAATATTTATGTGAGGGGGAACAGCTCAAACATTTTACTTTCCCGTTGTATTTAGATATCAAGAATCAATTTGCGACAAGGAATCCATTTGTAAATGAAAGCCTCGCCTATCAGACGGTTCTCACCAATTCGGATAATACAATATTGGTATCAGGCGACCCGATCCATTCAGAAATTACGAGAAAATTATACATGGACGAAATAAACAAACCGGCAAAAACAACACTTAAACAACGCCCGGGTTTTAGTTCCTTTGCAAAATAATACGCGTGTTTTATGAAGCCGTTTTCACGAAAAGTAAGTGCCTGCTGTCTTATACAGCTAATCCTTGGTATTTCCGCAATATCTGCTCAGAAGGATGAACCTGTTATGTTAAGTGTGGTTTATCAATTTGTTCATGTCTATGATACAAATAACGGGGCCAAGCCGGTTGTAGCCGACATGTTATTGCAAGTAGGCAAAACAAACAGCAAATACAGCAATGTGTTGTTCAACAATGAATACAAAAATTCTTCCATTATAACTTCGTCTATCTCTACAAGTGCAAGCGAATCCCCGGATGTTATGCATTTTACCGGAATGCCAATTGCGATCGTTTATGACCGGAGTATTACTCCCGGTGCCATTTATCAATCTTTCGAAAAGAAAAAATTAGTCAGGTTCCAGAAAATAGGGATCAAAGAGTATATCATAGAAAATGATTTGCCAGTAATTTATTGGAAAATAGAAAATGAAACAAAAGAGATCGCAACGTATACATGCCAGAAAGCTACGGGTGTCTATGCAGGACGCAATTACACTGCATGGTTTGCTCCAGATCTTCCTTACACATCCGGGCCATGGAAACTGTCAGGGTTGCCAGGATTAATCTTAGAAGCGAGAGATGTAGCGAGCGAAGTGCAATTTTTGTTCAAAGCGATCAGTAAAGAAATTGATAACATGGCTGTTTTTACTGCTACAAGACCAGTAAAAACAAACAACGAACAGTTTGCAAAAGCAGAACGTGAATTCAAACGGGATCCTGTTGGTACAATAGCCGCGCAGGTACAATTTTCATTACCACCGGGATCAACCCCTTACTATAAAGACGCTTCCGGAAAATTATTATCGGGTGCTGCTGCTTTAGCGGCCCTTACGCGTGAGGCGGCTATTCAAACCAATAATCCTATCGAGCGTAATTAATCCTCTATTGTTATGCGTTGTGTTTCAATAATCATTTGTTTTTTCATCCTGTGTTCATTCGCAGTATCCTGTAGTACTAAAAAATTGCCGGCGGAAACTACCGGAAATAAACTAAGGTTGCCGGATACCCTTATCGCATACAGCGTAAACAAG
>JANXUL010000288.1 GCA_025356235.1 Bacteroidota bacterium | reverse complement strand
CACTCCATTAAAAACAATCCTCCCGGCAACGGATGGTGCAATATCAAGCAGTGCTGTGTTTTCAGTAAAATCTTTATCAGTACCCATTAAAGTAGTGGTTAATTGACCGGTTAATGAAATCCAGACGGCTTTAAGTTCATCCATGTCTTTACATTTTACCAGCAAAGAATACGGTCCGAATACTTCTTCATGTAACAAAGGGTCTTCCAGAAAAATATTTCCATCAACAGTAGCAACAGAAGGCAATGCTTCAAGCGTACCAGCTGATGTTGCGGATTGAACCAGCAATTTCACCCCTTTTTCATGCAATGCCGCTTGCCTTTTTTCAAAATATGCTTTATGAATACCAGGGTGTAACATTTTAGCTGGAGGCACTGCCATTATTTCTTTACTGAGGTGCTGTAAAAATTCTTCCAGTCCCTTCCCTTCAACAGCTATCAACAAGCCGGGATTGGTACAAAACTGGCCCATCCCCAATGTGATGGAACCTGCATATTGTTTGGCTAAACTTTCTGCATTAGTATGTAATGTATCGGGTAATAAAATAACCGGATTGATACTTCCCATTTCTGAAAAAACCGGAATGGGGTTTTTCCTGGCCGCAGCATAATCATACAAAGCCTTACCACCTGTGTATGAACCGGTAAAACCTACAGCACTCGTGGCAGGATGCTGAACCAACGCCTTACCCGATTCGAAAGAGGCATCTATAACATGCTGAAAAGTAAAGGTGGGCATCCCACAGGTTTGAATGGCTTTTTGAATGGCCCCATCCACCATGATGGATGTTTGTAAATGTGCCGGGTGTGCTTTTACCACTACTGGACAGCCGGCAGCCAATGCACTTGCTGTATCGCCACCTGCAGTAGAATAGGCAAATGGAAAATTACTTGCACCAAAAACCACTACCGGCCCCAATGCAATTAACATTTTCCTGATATCCGGTTTGGGTGGTGTTTTATCGGGTATGGCCGTATCAATGGCAGCTTCCACCCAGCTACCTTCACGTAACATTTGTGCGAACATCCGGAGCTGCATGGTTGTTCTGCCCCGTTCACCTGTTAACCTTGCTGCAGGTAAATTGGTTTCTGCTGAAGCCTGGTTAATTAATGCGTCTCCTAATGATTCAATATTATCTGCAATGGTTTCCAGAAACAAGGCTTTGTTTCGGGGGCTGATTTTTTGATATACTTTACATGCTTCAGCCGCGCGCTGCATAACAAGGTCAATGCCCGGTAAACTTTGGATATCCTTATTCATAATTTATACACTCAATTGTAAATATTCAGGTAACACCGGCCTGCTGGCTATCCCAGTATTAATGATATTCAAAACCCTTTCCCGTTCTTCACCTATCAAAGTTAAGCGGGGTGCCCTTACATATTCTGATCCTATTCCAGCCTGTGTTTCGGCCAGTTTAATGTATTGCACCAGTTTGGCATGAATATCCAATTCAAGCAAAGGCATAAACCAACGGTAAATGGCAATCGCATCCGCAATATGGCCCGCTTTCACTAAACGATAGATAGCAACGGTTTCTCTCGGAAACGCACAAACCAGCCCCGCTACCCAACCATCCGCACCCAATACAAGTTCTTCCATTGCCAACGTGTCCACGCCACATAAAATTTTAAACCGGTTGCCAAAACGGTTAATCAACCTTGTTACATTAGTCACATCCCTGGTAGATTCTTTAATGGCCTGGATATTGGCATATGCCGTGAGATCCTCAAACATATCGGCGGTAACATCTATTTTATAATCAACCGGATTATTGTAGATCATGATGGGCAGGTCGGTTGATTTTGCCACAGTTGCAAAATAAGTAACCGTTTCGCGGTGATCGCTTTTATAACGCATCGGCGGTAGTATCATAATGCCTTTCGCACCCCATGTTTTGGCATATCCGGCCTGCTTCAATGCCTCGGGCGTGCTGCCTTCGGCGATATTTAATATCACCGGTACTTTACCGGCTATTTTTTCGATAGCAAATTTTACAAGCGTTTCTTTTTCAGCAGTAGTTAATACGCTGGCTTCACCCAATGTACCACCGAGTATGATACCACTTACACCTGCCTCCAATTGTGCCTGGAGGTTTTTTTCAAACAAGGGTAGATCCAGTTGATCATCCGCCGTAAATTTTGTGGTTACTGCCGGGAATACGCCTTTCCATTCTACTTGCATATGTATTGTTTAGGTAGGCTAAGATAATTAAATCAAAGAGTCTTTTTACCTCCTGATCATCATCAACTATATGGTCAAGCGACTACTTCTCCTTCAAGGTCATAATCATACGCCTTGGTAATCTTAACATTCACAAACTCACCAATGGGTAATTTTTGGGTTGAATGGATAACTACTTCATTGTCTACTTCCACACTGTCAAATTCTGTTCTGCCCAGATAACGACCGGCTTCTTTTTTATCTATGATCACTTTATATATTTTGCCAATCTTCTCACGGTTTTTTTCATAGCTGATCTCCTGCTGTACTTCCATGATTTCCTGGGCCCGTTCAGCTTTTACTTCAGCAGGCACATTATCTATCAAATCGTAAGCCGAAGTATTTTCTTCGTGGCTGTAATTAAAAATACCTACCCTGTCAAATTTATGTTCCTGTAAAAATTCTTTTAATTCTTCCACATCCTTTTCTGTTTCACCGGGGAAGCCGGCTATCAGTGTAGTTCTTAAACAAATGCCCGGCACTTTTTCGCGGATGGTATGAATCAGTTCGGTCATTTCCTCCCTTGTAATATTTCTCCGCATGGCTTTCAGCATATTGTTGCTGGCATGCTGCAAGGGCATATCGAGGTAGTTACAGATGTTATCCCTCTCCCTCATCACATCCAATATCTCCAATGGAAACTTACTGGGGTAAGCATAATGCAGGCGTATCCATTCCAATCCTTTCACATCGGCCAAAGCATGCAATAATCTGGGGAGTTCCCTTTGCTTATAAATATCAAGACCGTAATAAGTCAGTTCCTGGGCAATCAACATTACTTCCTTTACCCCTTTTCGTACCAGGCCTTCAGCTTCTGCAACCAGTTGTTCTACAGGCTTACTTATATGCTGCCCACGCATTAGCGGAATGGCACAAAAAGAACAGGTACGGTTGCATCCTTCACTAATCTTCAGGTAAGCGTAATGTTTAGGTGTGCTTAATAAACGCTCACCCAATAACTCAACTTTATAATCGGCATCAAACTGTTTCAGTATCAGGGGCAGTTCCAGTGTTCCGAACCAGGCATCTACTTCGGGCATTTCCAGTTCAAGATCGGCACGGTAGCGTTCGCTTAAACAGCCTGTTACATATACTTTATCAAGCTTACCCCTTCGTTTCAGTTCCAGTTGATCCAGTATGGTATTGATGCTTTCTTCCTTAGCTTTATCAATAAAGCCGCAGGTATTCACTACCGAAATATTATGATCCAGTTTGGTGTTTTCATGTACCACGTTAATATCGTTGGCTGATAACTGTCCGCTCAACACCTCACTATCCACAAGGTTCTTACTGCAGCCCAGGGTTATGATATTTACCTTGTCTTTCTTTAATGTTCTTGATTTCATACGAGCGGCAAAAGTACAAATAAGCCTGCATTATTTGCTTACTATGCTGTGCCCCGGAGAAGCCTCCCTGCTGATGACGAATAAGTCGAGTGTTTGCCCATGTTCCAGCGTCTGGCCTTTTTTTTGAAAGCCCGATTTGAGCAGTACATTCCGGGAAGCCGTGTTTTCAGTATCTGTTATGGCGAAAACCTCTTTTTTATGGTTGTGGCTGAAGAAATAAGTAATGCCGAACCTTACCAATTCAGTAGCAAATCCCTTCCCCCATACTGGCGGCAGTAAGGCATACCCTAAGTGGAAATCAGCTTCACCCGAGAGATATAAAAAAGAAAAAGTGCCTACAAAATTACCGGTTGCTTTTTCTACCACTGCAAACCGACCCAGACTGGATGTATCCAAATAGAAATTCAGGTTTTCAGCTAAAAAAGCATCGCACTCCTCCCTGTTCTTTACCGGGCGAATGAATTGCATAACCCGAGCATCACTATTCAGCAGGAAAAACCATTCAGCATCATCCGATGTGAATCTTCGCACAATTAGCCTGTCTGTTTCAAATAATGTCATACGTATCTGTAAATAATACAATATACCCCTATAAAACAAAACCAAATATGGCGTTTTCGCGTTAATGCTACTCCAAGATGGAATTCTTATGCCCAACATGTATGTAAAGCTTTCAAAAATAAAATTTTTGAAAGCTAGTTACTCATTAAAATTTTTATTTATCGCTTTTTTGGGTATTCACATACCACTCATTATCATTGTCTTAATTAGCCTTATCGGTATTTTTACTTTTAGCAACCAATCTTTAATTCTTATTACGCTGGTTGCTACCTTAGTTTCTTCATCACTCACTTTATATTTTCTCAAGAAACTGCTTTGGCCCCTTCTGGAAGCAAAAAAAGCATTGGAAACCTACGTTACAGAAAAAAAACTCCCTGAGCTACCGGTGCATTTTGAAGATGAAGCCGGAATTTTATTACGAGAGCTACAATCCACGCTCGAACATCTGGACTACCTGATAGATGAGAAAAAAGATATCACTACCTTATTGTCCCATGACATCAGGACCCCGTTTAACCAGTTTCTCGCATTATCATCTCTAATCATACTGGAAACAGACAAAAATTTGATTAATGAACATGCCAGGACCATTAAAGAGATCTCCGTTAAAAATCTTTCGGTATTGAATGATATCTTAAAACTATTGAAAACAGGTAAGCAGGACTATGATATTAACAGTTTGGTAAATCTGCAGGAACTGATTCATGCAGCCTGTAATAACCTGGCAACCACGGCTAATGATAAATCTATTGGGTTCGAATTCGAACTAACTTCAGACATACGGGTTATTGCCAACCAGACCTTATTGATTGAAGCGATAGCCAATTTACTAAATAATGCCATTAAATTCTCGTACCCCGGAGGCAAAATAAATATCTCCCTTACAAAAAATAATGGGGTTGCCGTAATGCAGGTAAAGGACCATGGGATTGGTATTGACGAGACAGATAAATCAAAAATATTCAACCGCTTTACCAGTTTTGGCAGGGCGGGTACACAGGGAGAATATTCAACCGGAGTGGGACTTTATCTAACCAAAAACATCATCCTGAAACACAAGGGACATATTTCAGTAGCCAGTGAAGGGAAGAATAAAGGGAGCGTTTTTACGGTTATTCTGCCTCTTGGTTAGGGATTTGTGGTGAGTAGTGAGTGGTGAGTAAACTTGAACGTTTTTTTCAGAAAAAAAACTACTCACCACTCACTATTTATGTATCTCACTTGAAAAGTGGAACGTTATGTCCGGGTTATTGGTTATCTCGGTATTTAAGAACCATTCGCTTTGCGCAAGATAAACGGGGTGACCATCTTTATCTTCTGCAGAGTTCTGCTGTTTGAAGCGAAGAAAATCATCTAATTTTTTGGGATCCTTGCTTGTGAGCCAGCAGGCTTTATAAAAAGGCAGTGAACGGAACTCACAGGCTGCTCCATATTCCTGCAATAAACGGTATTGTATTACCTCAAACTGCAGTTCCCCTACGCAACCTATGATCTTTTTATTACCCCCAAACTGGGTAAACAATTGAGCCACACCTTCGTCTGTTAGTTGATTTATTCCTTTATCTAACTGCTTGGTTTTCATTGGATCTTTATTCACTAACTCTTTAAAAATTTCAGGCGAAAAAGTAGGAATCCCGATAAAATAAAAATCCTCTCCTTCAGTAAGTGTATCACCTATTTTAAAATTTCCGGTATCGAACAAGCCTACCACATCGCCGGCATAGGCATCGTCAATAATATCTTTACTCCGGGCCATAAAACTATAAGGATTACTGAAACGCATTTCCTTATCTAAACGCACATGGTGATAATATTTGTTGCGTTCAAACCGGCCACTGCATACCCGCATAAAAGCAATACGGTCGCGGTGCTTGGGATCGAGGTTGGCGTGAATCTTAAAAATAAAGCCACTGTATTTGTCCTCACCCACTTCCACCGTTCGTGCAGAAGTTTCTCTACTCCTTGGCACCGGGGCAATTCGGATAAACGTATCCAGCATTTCTTTCACGCCAAAATTATTTACGGCACTGCCAAAGAAAACCGGGGCTATTTTTCCCTTGAGGTAATCAGCAGCATTCAATTTGCCGTATACACCGTCAATAAGTTCTACATCTTCGCGCAGTTGCGCGGCATCTCGTTCGCCTATCCTAGCATCGAGCAGGGCATCTTTCAGGTCGCTAATGGCAATAATATCTTCCTCCTCAGCTTTGGTACTGGCAGTAAACAAACGAAGGCTTTTATTATCCAGGTTATACACTCCTTTGAATTCCTTACCACTGTTAATGGGCCAGGTCATCGGGTGCAGGGAAATATGTAATTCATTCTCGATTTCTTCGAGTAAATCAAATCGGTTCTTTCCGTCGCGGTCCATTTTATTAATGAATACGATTACCGGGGTATCCCGCATACGGCATACTTCCATCAGGCGTCGTGTTTGGGCCTCTACCCCGTTTACACTATCAATTACCAGGATAACACTGTCTACAGCAGTAAGTGTTCGGTATGTATCTTCTGCAAAATCTTTGTGGCCGGGTGTATCCAGCAGGTTGATCAATGTATCCCTGTATTCAAAGGTCATGACAGACGTAGCCACAGAAATGCCGCGCTGCCGCTCAATTTCCATGAAATCGCTGGTTGCATGCTTTTTAATCTTATTGCTTTTAACGGCACCCGCTACCTGAATAGCGCCACCGAATAAGAGCAGCTTCTCCGTCAAAGTAGTTTTACCCGCATCCGGGTGGGAGATGATGGCGAATGTTTTGCGGCGGTTAATTTCCTTCTCGTATTTCATAATCATAGTCTGAAAGCCCAAAAGCCGGTGAAGTCGGGAAGCCTTGTTTCTGGCATCACCGGCTTATTTTCAGCCCGCAAAGGTAAGGGATAGAGTATTTGGAGTTTGGGGTTTGTTGTTTGGGGGGCGTTATCGTTAGTGATGAGTGATGAATCGTGCGAATCTGCCACCTCAATTCAATCACGATTCACTACTCATTATTCACTACTCACGTTAATAATTCATCAGCTTAGCCACAGCCTTGCCGTTAGTAATGTTTACTATCCAGAATTGCCCATATTCGCCGTCATCAAGGTTGGGATATTTATTTTCTTTGATAAGCAGGTTCACCAGGGATGGGGTTGTATTCGAATGGCCTGCTACGACAAGGGTCTTACCCTGTTGTTGTATTAACTGTTCTGCAAAAGCAGCGAGGTTTTTAGGCTCGTATACCTGTATTTCTTTATTGAATTTTTTGGCTAATGGGGTTATGGTTGCTTTGGTGCGGATATAATTTGTTGAATAAATCGCATCCGGCTGATACGCTTTTAACACTTCCAATAATCTTGCTGCTCTTTGCTCGCCTGCTTTTGTTAAAGGCGGATCAGCTTTCATCATAGCCGATTCTGCAACAGACGTATCTTTTTCAGCATGACGTAACAATATGATAGTGGTGGTTTGGGCTTGTAAAGTGATTGCGGATGCAGCAACCAACAGGACGATGCCT
>JANXUL010000267.1 GCA_025356235.1 Bacteroidota bacterium | reverse complement strand
TTGTAAGTTTGTTAACCAGCTGTCATGCATCCGTGGCAGATACTTATCCAACACCTAAAAATTACGATCTTAACCATCCATTTAAAGTTGAATTGAGTGAGCAACTGAATGAAATTTCGGGAATACAATTTTATGCGAAAGACAGTAGTGTTTTTGCCATATCCGATGCAACAGGATCCCTGTATAAAATATTTTTAGGGCGAAAAAACATTGTTCAAAAATGGAAGTTTGGCAAAAATGCAGACTATGAGGATCTTCAACTTGTTGACAGTACTTTTTATATCCTTTCCAGCACTGGGGATCTTGCCAGTGTAAAGTTTTTTTCAAAAGACTCCCTTCAAGTTAATTTTTTCCAGTTTCCCGGTAAAGATAAAAATGAATTTGAAACTCTTTTTTATGATAAGGAATCCGGTATGCTTAATATGATTTGCAAGAACTGTGAAGCGGATAAGAAAAAATCAGTAACCGTATGGTCCTTCAATCCTACAGAAAAAAAATACCAGCCGGGAGTTTTCTCCATCAATGTGGCACCCATTGCCAATAAAATGGGTTTGGATAAACTTAAGTTTAAATGTTCGGCAGCCGCCATTAACCCGCTAACGAATGAACTTTTTATACTTTCATCTGTAAATAAGGCATTAATCATTGCAGATAAAGTCGGGAATGTAAAAGAAGTGTATTCATTAGATCCCACTATTTATAAACAACCAGAGGGTATTGCATTTACACCGGCAGGAGACCTGCTTATCTCCAACGAATCCCACAAAACAGGTTTCGCAAATATTCTTGTATTTAAATTTCAAAAAGGACTATAAGTGAAAAAGTCAGTCATCATTATCATTTGTCTTTTATTCTTAACCGGATACGGTATTGCGCAGAAAGATTCTGTGCAGGCCAGGATTATTTTAATTGGCGATGCCGGTTCTTTAAAAAATGGCAAACACCCGGTTGTCAATGGCGTTAGAAAAACAATTCATTTGGATAGTTTAACTACCATCCTTTATTTGGGAGATAACTTATATACTTACGGTCTCCCCGATGATGCGTATAGCGAATATAATACCGCAACCGCAATTTTGGATTCACAAATAAACATTGCGCAAAATACGGCAGCAAAAGTATTATTTATTCCCGGCAACCATGATTGGAATCATGAGGGACGAGATGGTTGGAATACGGTTATGCGTGAACAACAATATATTGACCAGCATGGTGGTAATAATGTTTCTTTTTATCCAAAAGACGGTTGCCCCGGGCCTGTTCAAATTAATCTGAGTAAAGATGTTCTGTTGATACTTCTTGACACGCAATGGTGGCTGCACCTGTATGATAAACCCGGAATAGAATCGGACTGTCCTTATAAAACAAAGGACGAGATATTAAATGAATTAGATAACATTGTTAGCAAGAACTCGAAAAAACTCATCTTATTCGCAAGTCATCACCCATTTAAAAGTAATGGTATCCATGGCGGATATTATACGCTAAAACAACACTTGTTCCCCCTTACAGATCTTAACCCGAAGATGTATATCCCTATGCCCCTCATTGGTTCTATCTACCCCATTACCCGTGGTGTATTTGGCACTCCCCAGGATATGAAACATCCTACCTATCAGAACATGATTCATGACCTGGAAAAAGTATTGAAGCATCATCCCAATGTTATTTTCCTTGCAGGCCATGAACATAATCTGCAACTGATAAAAGACAGTAGTTATAATTATATCATTAGCGGAAGCGGTACAAACAAAACCAGGGTATCAAAAAGCAAAAAAGAATTATATGGAGCCGAAGAAAACGGGTTTGTTACCTTAGAAATCTTACAAAATAAAAATGCGAATGTTAATTTCTATACGGTAAAAGATGATTCGGTAAAGAAAACATTTACAAGTACCCTCTTAAACTTTTCAAAATTACCCAAAACCGATTCTTCAACAAGCCCTACGCCTACCGTTACGGCAATCCCGGTTCCTTTCGAGGATAGTGTTATTGTTTCGGCTAGTGAAAAATATAATGCCGCATCGGGACTACAGAGATTTATTCTCGGAAATAATTATCGAAAAGAATGGTCTGCTAAAGTTAAAATGAAGGTGTTTGACATTACCAAGGAAAAAGGCGGGATGACAATACTCAGCCTGGGTGGGGGAAAACAAACCACTTCTTTACGTTTGAAAGATAAAGATGGAAAAGAATGGACCTTACGCACCATTGATAAGAACCCGGAAAAAGCCATTCCAGAAATGCTTCGCGGATCGATAGCGCAGGATATTGTGGAAGATATGATCTCAGCTTCACATCCTTATGCCGCTTTATCAATTCCGGACCTTGCACAGGCGGTACATGTGGTGGCCGCCAACCCAACATTTTATTTTGTACCCGATGATCCCG
>JANXUL010000260.1 GCA_025356235.1 Bacteroidota bacterium | reverse complement strand
ATCACACTGGTAATGGTGATGCAGGTTTCTGTGGTAACAATGGCAATAAATACCCCGGTAGACCCTATATGTAACACAATGGCCAACAGATAAGCCAGGGGTATCTGGAAAACCCAAAACCAAAAAAGGTTGATCCATGTTGGAGTTTTACTATCGCCTGCCCCGTTAAACGCATTGATCATTACCATGCCCACACCATAAAAAACATAACCCAGGCTAACAATGCGTAAAGCACTTACCGCTGTTTTTACAACAGCGGGGTCTGAATTGATCAAGCCCACAAAAAATTCAGCGCAGGTAACAAACAACAGAGAAACAAAAGCCATGAAGATGGCATTGTACCGGGCAGTTTTCCATACAGATTCTTCTGCACGTTCGGGTTGTTTGGCTCCCAGGTTTTGACCAACCAGGGTAGCGGCGGCATTACTCAGTCCCCATGCCGGCATGATAAAAAATATGAGCAGGCGTATGGCAATGGTATAGCCCGCAATGGCATCGCTGCCAAAACCCGCAATAATGCGTGCCATGGCAATCCAGCTGGCGGAGCCTATTAAAAACTGTAAAGTAGCCGCTGACGCGATGTTGAAAATTGATTTCAATACAGCCATATCCGGGATAAAATGCCGCAGGTAAATTTTAATAATACCCTTGCCTTTGAATAAATGATACACCTGGTAACACACGCCAATACCCCGGCCGGTAGTGGTAGCCATAGCTGCGCCGGGTAATCCATATAAGTGAATTAATATGGGACAAAGAATAATATTTAAAATATTGGCCAGCCACAAACTGCGCATGGCAATAGCCGCATCACCCGCCCCACGAAAAATACCGTTGATTAAAAACAGCAACATGATCACTCCGTTGCCTGTTAACATGATACGTGTATAGACAGAACCCATGGCAACTACCTGCGCATCGCCACCCATCAGACCCAGTACTTTTTCGGAAAAAAAGAAACCGATGCAACTGATAGCAACGATAACGGCAAAAGAAAGAATAGCTGCTTGTGCCCCGGCTTTCGCAGCACCATCGTAATTTTTTTCGCCTACGCGCCTGGCCACCATGGCTGTTGCGGCCATGCTTAAACCGATGGCTACGGAATAAACGATGGTTAAAAAAGATTCGGTAAGTCCTACGGTAGCTGCGGCCCTTGGCCCCAGTTTGCCAACGAAAAAAATATCTACTACGGCAAATACAGATTCCATGCACATTTCTAAAATCATGGGAACGGCAAGTAAAAAAATGGCTTTACGGATACTGCCTGTTGTAAAATCCTGGTGCTCGCTGTTTAAGGATTCTTTAAGATAGGACCAGACAGATCTCTTGCCCTTATGGTTTGTATAAGTTGTCATGTATGAGGATTGAAATAAATAAATAGAAAGGTACCCAAGGGATAAATCCGTTGTGCAGTTACAGAAAGTATGTGGGTCTAAACACTTAGATGGTCTAAGCCCTGTTTAGCTGTTCATCGGCGGTAAATTGGTAATAAGGTGCTGCTGTAACTATGGGTGTAACGGCTTTGCGGGCCGAAAATAGGAAAATTAAACAAATGATAAGGATTAAAAAATCAGTGAGGGGTTTTATAAATATTGAACATACAGCAAGTAATCTTTCAATTTGGTGCTTAAACAGAATTATTCTGGGTAAACAGTTATGATGTAATGCAGCATTTCGTTCTAAATAACACCCTTATTTAGGGAATAAGTAAACGGATAGCACCAGGATTACGTATTTACTATAAAGCAAAGGGTAATCCAATTAAATAGTTAGGAGAGTGAAAATGAGATATTTTTATAATTGAACCAGAAGGTCTATAAAAATGAACTTTAGTAAGATTATATGGGCTCGTATTTTTTTGCGACTGTGTAAACAGGTTCAGAAGAAGTGTACGTCTGCGCGAAAGGGGAATATGAAAGAGTTGGTGATAATTTTTTTTATAATTTCCCCTTTTTTGTCTTTTGGACAGATTGTTGGCGGCGTTATTGCTAGAAGTCAATGCATACTTACGGGTAATTCACCTGGCGCATTTGTCTCGCTAAGAGATGCAAGTGGTGGGGTCATTAGTTATACCTGGGAAAAAGCCACAAATAGTAATTTTTCGCCGAGCTTGGGCATAATACCTTTAGCAATATCGTCCTCTTATACTGAGTCTTCTACGCTTAACACTACTACTTATTATAGGAGAATAGCAACAAGCGGTGCATCTATTTCTTACAGTAATACAATAATAGTTTCTATAGTTGCAACAGTCACAAATCCTCAATTTAATCCTGTTGTTCCACCACTTCCAATTGTTTGCCAGGGCACAACATCCTTTCCTGTTAATTATACAACAACAAACTTGCCTGATCAATATACAATTATATGGAATACT
>JANXUL010000245.1 GCA_025356235.1 Bacteroidota bacterium | reverse complement strand
CGGGATCGATCCTTTTTTCCGTTATTTTTTTGGAAGTATCTGTTTATTGTATGGCGGGTTCCGTTTATACAGGGGGGTTAAGAGAACATATTAAGCTATGAGAAGGGTATTATATTATGGATGGTTCCTGATTTTACTTTCCTGCGGCCCATCTCAAAAAAAAGAAGATACCCGCGATTCACCTGTAAAGGGCAGCATCAATATCAGTGTGGATGAAAGCTTTAAACCGGTAATAGAAGAACAGATCCAGGTACATCATTCTTCTTTTCCCGCAACAACGATACATGCTTCTTTTAAATCAGAAGCAGCCTGTTTCAGGGATTTGCAGTCTGATAGCACACGAATGATCATTGTAGCCAAAGGGTTAAGTGATAAAGAAGCAGAATATTATGAAAGCAGGCTGTTATTTAAGCCCCAGTACGGCGAATTGGCTTATGATGCCATTGCGGTAATTGTAAACCGGGCAGCAAAAGACAGTGTTTTTACCATGGAGCAGATAAAGAACATCCTGTCTGGAAAAAATAACATAACCGCTGTAATGGATGGCAAGAATGCGACCAGTACGGTCCGTTTCCTGCAAGATAGTGTGTTGAGGGGAGCCCCATTAGGGGTTAATGTAGTAGCATCTGAGAATAGTGAGAAAGTGATAGATATCGTATCCAATAACCCAAATGTGATTGGTTTTGTTGGATTAAGTTGGGTAGGTGACAGTTACGATCCAAAGCAGGAAGCTTATCAAAAAAAGATACGGATGGCTTTAGTGGAATGTGTTAATTGTATCGAAAAAGATGTTTTTGCCAAGCCTTCGCAGGCCACAATAACCTTTGGAGAATACCCCTTGGCACGCCCCTTGTATTATATACTTAAGGAGAACGCAGCAGGACTCGGAACAGGCTTTATGAACTTCATGAGTTTGGAAAGAGGACAGTTGATTTTCCGGAGGGCTTTTCTGGCACCAGCTAAAATGGGGTTTAACCAGCGCACCGGAAAAATTAAAGATGCGGATTAACACTATAATTATAAAAATCGAAAAATGAAGAAGATCTTTACTCTGATGTTAACAGCAATGCTTGCTGCACAGTGTTTGATGGCTCAGTTAGCTGATGGAATCAAATACCTGAACTACGAAAAGAATAAGAGTGCAAAAGAAGCATTTCAGAAGGCTTATGATGCGAATCCTAAGGACCCACAAACCATTTATTGGTTAGGTCAGGCTATATTGGCAACAGACGGTGACGCTCCTAAAAAAGAGCAGGTTCAGGCCGCCAAAGCTTTGTATCAAAAAGCATTGGGTGAGGTTGGCAGTGATCCCTGGTTATTGGTAGGTATGGGCCATGTGGGGATTTTAGAAGGTGATGATATGAACTCTGTTAAACAAAAATTTGAACAGGCCATCACCGCTTCTACCGAAACTAAAGGCAAAAATAAAGGCAAACCCAATGCAGCCATTTTAAATGCAATTGGCCGTTCCAATGCTGAAGTGAAAATTGAGCAGGGTGACCATACCTATGCCGTAGATAAACTGAAACAGGCAGGGACTATTGACCTTACCAATCCTGATATTTTTATTAACCTGGGTATCAACTACCTGAAACTGGGTGGTGAAAATGGTGGCGAAGCTGTAAAAGCTTATCAGGAAGCAATTGCCAGGGATCCTAAGAATGCAAAAGCAATGTTCCAGATTGGTAAAATTTACCAGAGCCAGAATAATAAAGACCAGTTCGAACAGTTTTTCAATAATTCAATTACAGCGGATCCTGCTTTCCCGCCAACTTATTTTGCTTTTTATACATATTATGCATTAAGGGATGTAAACAAAGCCAAGGAGTATCTTGATAAATATATAGCAGTTGCAGATAAAGATCCGGTGAATGAATTCTTTTTGGCCGATTATCTTTTACGTGCAGGAAGATTTACAGAATCACTTGCCAAAGCCAAAGAACTGGAGACCACTGTTGGATTTAATTCCTTACCACGTTTAAATATTTTGTATGCGTATAACTACGACAGGCTAAATGATTCTGTTCAGGCAAAAAATAGTATTGAAAAATTCTTTGCCAGTGCTGCGGCAAATAAAATTGACCCTCCAGATTATGAGTTGGCACTGAAAGTGTTTTCAAAGTTCCCCGGCAGCGAAAGTCAGGCTGTTGCTTATTTGGAGAAAGCTTTAAACAATGATACCTCTAAAGTGAATAAGCTGAATTATATGAGCCAGGCTGCTGATATGTTTGGGAAAGCCAAAATGTATTCCCAACAGTTTAGCTGGATACAAAAAAGAGTTGCATTGAAAGGTTCTTTGAGCGAAGCTGATCATTACGCACTTACTTCTGCCGCCCTGAATGCGAAAGAGTATGTGCAAACCATGGCTTTGGCTAAAGCCTATATGGTGGCTTATCCTGATAAACCACAACCGTATACATTCTTTAAAAGGGCATCGCTAGCAGCAGATCCCGATACAACCAAGGGAATTGCCATTGCCGGACTTAATTATATTGATTCAGTGTATGCTTCAATCAGTAAAGAAAAGTATAAGATGGATATTTTAAGGAACCAGGGTTTTATCATTTATACCTATGGTAACCTTATCAACGCTATGAAAAAAAATCCTGAACTTAAGCCACCTACTTCTACAGGTGCGCCAAAATCAGAAATAGTGGAGCAGTTCCTGGCCCTTTGCCAAAAAGGAATTGATCTGTCAAATGAAATATTATTGGCTTTTCCTGATGTGAATGATGAGAATAATAAGTATGCGGTGGGGGCTAAAGCTGAATTTCAGAAAAATATAGAATATTACAGCAAACCACAGGCCCCAGTTAAAAAGGGAAGCAGTGGTGGCACGGCTGGGAAAAACAAATAAAAAACACAGAAAATGCTCCCCAATATTGGGGAGTTTTTCTTTTATATCCTTCGCTGACGTATTTTTGCGCCACATTAATTCTTTTCCATGAGTTGGCTCTCTTTTTTATCAGATGCAAGCGCGTCAAATTCTGCGGCTAATTACTTTCCTATTGGGGTACAATTGATCTTTGCAGCTGGTTTTGTGGCCACTATGATCGCTTTTTCGGCCTGGGTAGGACCCAAACGTAAAACTGCAGATAAATTAGAAAATTTTGCCAGCGGTATCGAAACCCATGGCAATGCCCGTCAACCCATGGCCATCAAATATTTTCTGGTGGCTATTTTGTTTGTGTTATTTGATGTGGAAGTGATCTTCTTCTATCCTTACGCAGTCAATTTTCGTGAATTGGGCTGGAATGGATTTGGTGCAGTATTAATGTTTGTCGCTTTTTTCCTGGTAGGATTTGTATATATCATCAAAAAAGGCGCTTTGAATTGGGAAGACTGATGAATGAGATGCTACTTGTAAATGTCTCAATTTGCCAATGAGGAAAACTTTACTGGTAAAATGCTGTTTAGTAGAGTCAATGGATGCATTGCGTAATTTTCAAATTTTCAAATCAAAATATGTCACGTCCTGTACGTTTTAATATTCACCCGATAGAAGCAAAAATAGGCGATGCCCTTGCTGTGGCAGAAGCACCCGAAGGATACGCTGGTGAAGGTTTCTTTACGTCCAAACTTAGCGATGTGGTAGGCCTTGCCCGTAAAAACTCGCTTTGGCCACTGCCTTTTGCCACTTCCTGCTGTGGTATTGAATTTATGGCGACCATGGGCTCGCATTACGATCTTGCACGCTTTGGGTCTGAACGGGTAGGCTTTTCGCCCCGCCAGTGCGACCTTTTAATGGTGATGGGAACGATTGCAAAAAAAATGGCACCTGTACTCCGGCAGGTATATTTGCAAATGGCCGAACCGCGTTGGGTGATAGCGGTAGGTGCCTGTGCATGCAGTGGGGGTATTTTTGATTCGTATAGTGTATTACAGGGTATTGACCAGGTAATACCGGTTGATGTATATGTACCGGGCTGCCCACCCCGGCCAGAAGCAATACTGGACGGCTTTATGAAAATACAGGAACTGGTAGGACAGGAAAGTATCAGAAGAAGAAACAGTGAACAGTATAAGGCATTGATGAATGGATACGGAATAGAATAAATCAAGAAATTAAGCGACAGGGATAAGGAAAACCAAGTTGTTGTTTAATATAAAAAATACTTGTTTCTGGGCCTTGTGCCTTGAAGCTTGAATCTTATAGAGATGGCATTAACCAACGAAAAAATTCAACAAAGGCTGACTGAAAAATTCGGAGAAGGGTTCTTCCAATTTGAGGAATCTTATGGGATGCTCAGTTTTGAAGCCCCCAAAGACCAGAACCTGAAAGTGCTGCAGTTTTTGTTTGATGATGAAGAATTGAATTTCAAATTCCTTACAGATCTCTGTGCCGTAAATTATCCGGATATGGCAGGTAGGGAATTAGCAGTTGTTTATCATTTGCATAACCTGACTGAAAATGTGCGTATCCGGTTTAAGGTATTTACGGCCGTGGCAGAACCTGATGTGTTTACAGCCTGCAAATTATTTGCTGCGGCTAATTGGATGGAGCGCGAAACGTTTGATTTTTACGGGGTGAATTTTGTAGGCCATCCTAACCTGAAAAGAATATTGAATGTGGATGAGATGGATTATTTCCCTATGCGGAAAGAATATCCATTGGAAGACCAGACAAGGGTGGATAAGGATGATGAGATGTTTGGGCGCTAAACGGTCGGGGTGCGTAAGCTACCTGAACGTTTTAACCAAAGCCGAATAACAGAAAGCAGTACAAGTGAGTGACACAAAGAAGTTGATAAAAGTACGGCTGCCGGTTAACACAATTATTGAATGAGTCTATATTACAGAATACAGGAAAACAAACCTAATGGTATGCAATATCAGGAGTCGTTTGTATACTGGTATTGATTTTTATTAAGTCGAATTTTTGGCATGGATTTGCATTAGGCGCTTTACTAATTGTGGTATTATATTTCATAAGTTTTCTTTTTAAAAGGGTAATCAGAAACAGAAAAAAAACAGCGACAAATAATTTGTAATAAAACAAAGAATGTTAGAGCAACACCATCACCATATTAAACTGCCGGAAGGCTCAATAGAAAAGCAAACCACTACATTGAATGTGGGGCCAACCCATCCTGCCACGCATGGCGTGTTTCAGAATATTATGGAATTGGATGGAGAACGCATTGTTTCAACCGAAGCAACGGTGGGCTACATTCACCGTGCCTTTGAAAAAATTGCCGAACGCAGGCCTTTATACCAGATCACACCGCTTACCGATAGGTTGAATTATTGCAGCAGTCCCATTAACAACATGGGCTGGCATATTACCTGTGAAAAATTACTGGATGTAAAAATCCCCAAGCGTGTTGATTATCTCCGCATCATTATTATGGAACTGGCACGTATCTCCGATCACCTCATTTGTAATTCGATTGTGGGTGTGGATACCGGTGCCTATACCGGCTTCTTATATGTAATGCAATACCGGGAATTGATCTATGAGATATATGAAGAAGTATGTGGCTCACGCCTTACTACTAATATCGGGCGTATTGGCGGTTTTGAAAGGAATTTCAACAATACGGCCTTTACGAAACTTGAAAAATTCTTAAAAGAATACCCCTCTGTTCTAAAAGAGTTCGAAAATCTTTTTGCACGTAACCGGATATTCATGGAACGTACCATTGGAACCGGTGGTATTAGTGCAGAACGCGCATTGAATTATGGGTTTACGGGCCCTAACCTGCGTGCTACAGGTGTAGATTATGATGTGCGTGTGCATAGCCCTTACAGCAGTTACGAAGATTTTGACTTTACTGTTCCGGTGGGCAGTACGGGTGATAATTACGACCGTTTCCTGGTGCGTAATGAAGAAATGTGGCAGAGCCTGGGTATTATTCAACAAGCGTATCAGAAAATACAGGAATTCAAAGGTGAAGAGGCAGAAGTATTTCATGCAAATGTGCCGGAGTATTATTTGCCCGAAAAAGAAGATGTGTATACCAAGATGGAAGCCTTGATCTGGCATTTCAAAATCATCATGGGTGAAGTGGAAATGCCGAAAGGTGAAGTATATCAATCAGTAGAAGGTGGAAATGGAGAGTTGGGCTTTTATTTGATCAGTGATGGCGGCCGTACTCCGTTCCGCCTGCATTTTCGCAGGCCTTGTTTCGTTTATTACCAGGCATACCCCGAATTAGTAAGTGGTGGTATGCTGAGCGATGCGATTGTAACTATGAGTAGCTTGAATTTAATTGCGGGGGAAATGGATGCATAAACTAAACAATTTGAAAATGTGGCAATTTGAAAATTTGACAATGGTTGGACAATCACCACCAGTTTTCATTTTCAAATTTTCAAATTTTCAAATTTTCAAATTCGAAATGTAATATGTCAAAATTTTCAGAAGAAAAACTGGCTAAAGTAAAAGAGATCATCGCCCGTTACCCTTTGGGGAAACAGAAAAGCGCCCTGTTGCCCGTGCTGCACATAGCACAGGATACATTTGGCGGATGGCTTAGTGCGGATACGATGGATTATGTGGCCGAATTATTACAGATAGCACCTATTGAAGTATATGAAGTGGCCACTTTTTACAGCATGTACAATTTGAAACCGGTTGGCAGGTATATGTTCGAAGTTTGCCAGACAGGTCCATGCATGCTGAACGGCAGCGATAATATTATTGCATACATCACAGACAAATTGGGTATTAAAGCCGGCGAAACAACAGCAGACGGGTTGTTTACCTTGAAAACGGTGGAATGCCTTGGTGCCTGTGGTTATGCGCCGATGATGCAGTTGGGCAAAAATTACAGGGAACATTTGACGAAAGAAAAAGTAGATGCTATTATTGAAGAGTGCAGGAAGAATGCAGCAACAAATAATTAATTAAAAAGTAAACATTAAAAAGTAAAAATTAAGAGTTGTGTTTTCACTTTTGACTTTTCACTTTTGACTTTTCATATATGGGTGTAAAATTATTATTAGAAAAAGCACATGTGGAAGGCATACGCAGGTATGAAGTGTACCGCCGTGAAGGTGGTTACCGAAGCGTAGAAAAAGCCATCAAAACCATGAGCCCGGAGTCCATCGTTGAAGAAGTGAAGAAAAGCGGTTTACGTGGCCGTGGCGGCGCAGGATTTCCTGCAGGAATGAAATGGGGATTTATTGCCAAACCGGAAGGCGTTCCCCGTCACCTGGTCTGTAACGCTGATGAAAGTGAACCCGGTACATTCAAAGACAGGTATTTGATGGAGTTCTTACCACACCTGTTAATAGAAGGGTTAATCGTTTCCTCTTTTGCGCTCGGCAGTAACGCCACTTATATTTATATCCGCGGAGAATATGCATGGGTGGCGGAAATACTGGAGTATGCAATTGAAGAAGCAAAAGCTAACGGATTCCTGGGAAAAAATATTTTAGGTAGTGGATTTGATTGCGAAATTTATGTACATCGCGGAGCAGGGGCCTATATATGTGGCGAAGAAACTGCGCTGATCGAATCATTGGAAGGCAAGCGGGGTAACCCACGCATCAAACCTCCATTCCCCGCGATACAAGGTGTTTGGATGCGGCCTACCGTGGTAAATAACGTAGAAACCTTAGCCGCTGTGGTGCCTATTATTAATATGGGTGGCGAGGAATATGCGAAGATTGGTGTTGGAAAATCAACCGGTACCAAACTAATGTCTGCTTGCGGCAATATTAATAAGCCGGGTGTTTATGAGATTGATATGACTATCTCAGTAGAAGAATTTATTTACAGTGATGAATATTGCGGTGGCATTGCCAATGGCAAACGTTTAAAAGCCTGTATCCCCGGTGGATCATCGGTTCCTATTTTGCCCGCTAACCTGTTATTGAAAACAGCCAAAGGCGAAACCCGTTACATGAATTATGAGAGTTTAAGTGACGGTGGCTTTGCTACCGGCTCTATGATGGGGTCGGGTGGATTTATTGTATTGGATGAAGATCAGTGCGTAGTTAAGAACACCTATACATTTGCGAGGTTCTACCGCCATGAAAGTTGTGGCCAATGTTCGCCCTGCCGAGAAGGCACGGGCTGGATGGAG
>JANXUL010000189.1 GCA_025356235.1 Bacteroidota bacterium | reverse complement strand
GCGAATCCTTATATCGCCAGGGAATTTTATGGGGTATGGGGCGATTTTGATGTGAACATCACCATAGATAAAAATTATATGGTTACTGCCGGCGGTGATTTAATGAATGCCAATGATATAGGTTTTGGATATGAAGCAAGTGGCGTGAAAGCTAAACCCAATACAGGCTCTACCAATACCTGGCAATGGCAGGCATATAATGTACACGATTTTGTGTGGGCCGCTGATCCAACGTATAAAATGATTACCCGCACCACACAAGGCGGTCCACTGCTCAGGTTTGTTTATAAGGCAGTTGACTCAGTGGAAAACAGGTGGCAGAAAATGGCAGATACCGCTGCGCTGGCTTACCCGATCATAGCCAAAACATTCGGGGCCTACCCTTACAAAACCTATACATTTATACAGGGTGGTGATGGTGGCATGGAATACCCAATGGCCACACTTATTAAAAATGCCAGTGTGGGTACGGCATTGCATGAATGGATGCACAGTTGGTACCAGATGATGCTGGGCACCAATGAGTCGTTGTACCCATGGATGGATGAAGGGTTTACTGATTATTCCAGCACCCGTGTAATGGCCACTTTGCGAAACACAAAAGGGTTTTGGTTTAATAGCGAATACCGGGGTTATTTTAACTTGGTTAAAAGCGGTTTGGAAGAACCTGCGAGTACACATTCCGATCATTACAATACCAATTATGCGTATGGTAATGCTGCGTATAGTAAAGGCGCTGTATTCATGTCGCAGTTGGGTTACATTGTCAGTGACAGTATCCGTGATAAAATATTACTGGCCTATTATTACCAATGGCGTTTTAAACACCCCAATCCAAATGATTTTATCCGTGTAGCCGAAAAGCTGAGTAATATGGAACTTGATTGGTATAAAGAATACTGGATCAACAGCACAAAAACCATTGATTATGCTGTAGGTGATATTAATGTGAAAGATGGCAAAACGATGATCACGGTAAAACGTATTGGCAAAATGCCCATGCCGATAGATGTGCTGGTTACCTTTAAAGATGGTACGCAGGAAATGCACTACCTGCCGCTCAGTTTACTATATGGTGAAAAACCTGCAGAAAGTAATGTTCCAAGAACCGTTCATGCAGAATGGAAATGGACACACCCAGAGTATGCATTCGAAACATCAAGGAGTATTGGTGACATCAAATCTATCGAGATAGACCCAAGCCAGCGTATGGCAGATGTGAATAAGACGAATAATAAGTTGGTGATACCGGATTAGGTTATTTTAATTAGGAATTGTCAATTCGAAATTAATCCCGCTACTTCGCCGCATGTATCACAAACTTCTCCTCAAAATATTCTTCCGGGAATATTTTAAAGATGGGCATCATCTTGGGGCGGAGGCCGCTTTCGAAAATTTCCTGGGCAAGGTCGCCGCCTTTAAGGCAGATTAACCCGTTGGGAAGTGTTTTTGTATGATCTTTTTTTAAGAGGGGGGCACTCCATTGCCAAAGGTCTTTTAATGGTGCCACGGCCCTCGAAATGGCATAATCAAATTTCCGGTTCTTAATATCTTCTGCGCGGGTATGCTGGGTGGTGATATTGGTAATACCGGCCCCTTCACAAACAGCATCTACTACTTTTAATTTCTTGGCAATACTGTCGACAAGGTGAAATTTCACTTTCGGAAAAAAAATGGCTAATGGTACACCAGGAAAACCGCCGCCGCAGCCAATGTCGATCACCTGTGTGCCTGGTTGAAAATCTGCAATAGCGGCAATGCTTAATGAATGCAAAACATGGTGCAGGTAAATACTGTCAATATCCTTTCGGGATATCACATTTATTTTTGCATTCCATTCTGTATATAATTCTTGCAGCGCAGTAAATTGTTGTATCTGCGCTTCAGAAAAATCAGCAAAGTATTTCAGGATCAAGCCCAGTTTTTGCGAGGTGCTTTCCATATGGCGGGGATAGTGAAAATGAAATAAAAGAACATCCAGATATCCAGTAACAGGAACCACGGCCAGAGGTCCTGCTCGTTTAATTTTTTCATCCCTTTAAAAAATACAACAGCCTGTACCAGTAAACGCACAGCATATACAACCAGTGGTATCCACCAGTTATAGAAAATAATAGAAACAGCCAGTAACGGATAAACAAGGAACAAACTAAGGGAATACAACCCGAGTAAAAACTTATGACTGGCTTTATAATACCGACCAGTTGTGTAGTGCCGGTATTTTTGCGTCATCCAGTCGCCCCAGCTTTTTTTGGGTTCACTAAGGGTATGTGCTAATGGATCAATAACAATTGCGGTGTTTTCGGCAGTAGCTACCTGGTTAATAAAAAGGTCATCATCGCCACTGGGTATATGGTTAATGGAAGAAAACCCTTTGTTGCGCAGGAAAACCTCTTTCTTATAACTAAGGTTCCTTCCCACACCCATATAAGGTTTGCCGGCCAGTGCATAGGATAGGTATTGGATAGCGGTATGAAAGGTTTCGAAACGGATGAGCTTATTTAATAAGCCCGGTTTTTTATGATAGGCCCCGTAACCCAAAACGATCTCAGTCTTATCATCATATTCATCCTGCATTTTCTGTATCCAGAATTCAGAAGCCGGCATACAATCCGCATCGGTTAATAAAAGGATCTCATATTTGGCACTTCTGATACCCATTGACAAAGGGAATTTTTTACCGGTGATCATCTTTGCTTCCTGGGTAAGCTGTATATGGTTGATGTTTTTAAAAGATTTTTGAAACTCTTCAATCACGTACCTGCCTTCATCAGTGGAATTATCATTAACCAGCACCACCTCATGAGAAGATTTGTACTCCTGCACTAAAACCCCCGGTAAATTCCTTGCCAGGTTTTCCGCTTCATCACGCGCGCAGATGACCACCGAAATAGGATGTTCATTGGTAACTTCTTTACCAGGAATCGTATACGTAGCGAGGCGGCTAAAAAAATACAGGTAATAAAAAACCTGGATAGCGATCACTGAACAAAAAACATAAAAAAGAATCGTCCATAAGATGGGTGGTAGCATCATCCGGCAAAAATAACGTTTTGTGTGCTTGCTGTGTTGGGGGTGTGGAAAAGAATCGGCGGGCATCGAATAGGGTTCATGTACGATTGACCATACACTCCGTTCCTTCCCTTACTTTTGCCAAATGGCAGCATTGGAATTTCAGTTACATGCTCAGGCAACGGGCTCTAAGGCGAGGGCGGGTATGATAACCACTGATCATGGTGAAATAGCCACGCCCATTTTCATGCCCGTAGGTACCGTGGGTACCGTGAAAGCGGTTACACAACAACAATTAAAGCTGGATGTAAAGGCACAGATCATTTTGGGTAATACCTATCATTTATACCTGCGGCCGGGAACAGAAGTATTGGAAGCTGCGGGCGGCCTGCATAAATTCAATGGCTGGAACAAGCCCATCCTTACAGATAGTGGTGGTTACCAGGTTTTTTCTTTGGCCGCTAACCGTAAGATCAAAGAAGAAGGCGTAATGTTTCAATCACATATTGATGGAAGCAGGCATTTGTTTACACCCGAATCGGTTATGGATATCCAGCGCAGTATAGGTGCTGATATTATCATGGCTTTTGATGAATGCCCGCCTTATCCAAGTGATTATGCCTATGCTGAAAAAAGTATGCACCTCACACATCGCTGGTTAGACAGGTGCTTTCAACGTTTAGCGGAAACGCCTGATAAATACGGCTACACACAAAACCTTTTCCCGATCGTACAGGGAAGTACGTATAAAGACCTTCGCAAAGCATCCTGCGAATACATTGCCTCTAAAGACGCAACAGGAAACGCGATTGGTGGGTTAAGTGTTGGTGAGCCGGAGGAGATGATGTATGAATTTACAGAACGCTGCTGTGACAATCTGCCCACAGCAAAACCACGCTATTTAATGGGAGTAGGCACACCCTGGAATATCCTCGAATGTATTGACCTTGGCATTGATATGTTTGATTGTGTAATGCCTACCCGCAATGGCCGCAACGGAATGTTATTTACGACACAGGGAGTGATCAACATTAAAAATAAAAAATGGGCATCCGATTTTTCACCGATAGATCCCGGCCTGCCTTCTGAGATGAGCCAATATTACAGCAAAGCTTATTTGCGCCATTTATTTGTAGCTGATGAACTATTAGGTTTACAATTGGCGAGTATTCAAAACCTGTCGTTTTATTTATGGCTGGTAGGAGAGGCAAGAAAGCATATTGTGGATGGTAGTTTTGCAGGCTGGAAGAAAGAAATGATCCAGATTGTAAAGCAGCGGTTGTGAGGATGAATTTGAAAATTCCTGTAAGCCAGGAATTACGTGTAAGTTATTAATGCGTTACTACCCATTCACCATTCACAACTCACCATTCACGTTTTAACCTTTCCACCATTGCCCATACCCTATCCCCCTGTATCTTTGTTTGGATAACGATCAATGAAAATACTCGACTGGTACATACTAAAGAAATTCTTAACTACGTTCTTCTTTGCTATTTTTCTGTTTGCCATTATCGCCGTAGTGGTGGATATTAGTGAAAAAACGGACGATTTTGTAAAATCCGGGCTTGGGGTAAGGCGTATCGTTACACAATATTATTTCGGATTTATACCCCATATCATCGCGTTATTATTTCCCTTGTTTGTGTTTATTGCGGTTATATTTTTCACTTCTAAAATGGCCGGTAAAAGTGAAATCATTGCCATACTGGCCAGTGGAAC
>JANXUL010000184.1 GCA_025356235.1 Bacteroidota bacterium | reverse complement strand
TCCGCAACCCAAGGCAGATTTTAGCATTGTTCCATCAAAAATATGTGTAGGTGATACTATACGTTTTTTTGATAAGAGTAATGGTATCACATCTCCGCCAAAAACCTGGTTCTGGAATCTTGCGAATGGCACGACTTCGGGTTTACAAAATCCTGTAAAAAAATATACTGATACAGGCATTTTCAATATTGTTTTATATGTTCTAACAGATAAAGGCTGTGTAAGTGATACCGTTACCAAACAGGTGACTGTATATCCTTATCCAAAATTAATCCTGGGCCCCAGTTTAAAAGTATTGGATGGGGGCGTACTCACCTTAAAGCCGGTGTATTATTATGGTACTTCACTTAGTTTTTTATGGACACCACCAACTTACCTTGATACGACAACTATTCCCACACCTAAGTCTACACCTTTGGATGATATCACTTATAAACTCACATTAACCAGTATTGGTGGTTGTTCGGTGAATGATACTATCTTTATTAAAGTGCTAAAATATCCGGAAGTACCCAATGCTTTTTCACCAAATGGGGATGGTATTAATGATACCTGGCATATTAAATACCTGGAAAGTTATCCCGGAGCAAGTATTGAAGTATTTAACAGGTATGGGCAAAGGGTATTTTATTCAACAGGGTATGATGTAGAATGGGATGGCAATGTAGAGGGTAAACCACTACCTGTAGGAACTTATTATTATATCATCAATCCAAAGAACGGCAGAAAAATAGTTAGTGGATCGGTTACAATTATCAAGTAGCGTATGTTTATGAAAAAATGGGTATTTCTGTTGGGGTTGTTTTGCTGCAATGCTGTTAACGCGCAACAGCGTCCTTACTATACGCAGTACATCATGAACAATTATATTATCAATCCTGCTGTTGCGGGAATTGAAAATTATTGGGATGTGAAAGCGAGCCACCGTTTACAATGGGTAGGCTTACAGGATGCACCGGTAACCACTTACCTAACCATTCACGGACCGCTAAAGAAGAGTGCGTATGAACGGGAATCAGCCACTACATTCCACGCAAGTGGCCAGAACCCGAGAGGGGAAGCTTACTGGCAGGATTATACTTCAGCAGAACCGCACCATGGGGTTGGATTTACTATATTAAATGATAAAACGGGTCCTTTAAACCGCTTTGCCATGTATGGTACGTATTCTTATCATATAGGTATTTCGCCAAGAACAAGTTTGGCCATGGGTGTTTCTGCGGGCATTACCAATTTGAGCCTGGATGCCAGTAAATTGAATTTTGGCGGCAGCAATGTTGATCCGGCTGTTGCGGGTAGTGGCGTGATCAATACGATCAAGCCGGATATCAGTGCGGGCTTATGGTTATATTCCAAAGATTATTTTGTAGGATTGGCAGCACAACAAATCATCCCGCAGCAGATTGCTTTTTCGGATAATACCGTATACCTGGAAAGAGGGAAATTATTGCCGCATCTTTTTTTAAGTGCCGGTTACCGGATTCAATTATCGGATGATATCAGTTTCCTTCCTTCTACTTTAATCAGGTATATAACACCTTTACCCATTGGATTTGATGTAAATGCCAAGTTCCAGTACCAGGACCTGATATGGGCCGGCGCTTCTTACCGGTACAAAGACGGCTTTGCAGCATTGGTAGGTATTAATGTGAACCATAACATCAACATCGGTTATTCTTACGACCTGCAAACTTCCAGCCTGAATACGGTGAGCAGGGGCACTCATGAAATCCTTATTGGGTTTTTATTGGGGAACAAATACGGAGATTGGTGCCCGAGAAACCTGTGGTAAACTAATAGCTGATTTACCGCAAGCGGATAATTGTTTTCTTCTCTTCTTTTTTATCTTCCGACCCCCTTTCTTTAAAAACAACAGAAATTGCGCGGGGCTTTACGTTTAGTTTTTCCAGTTGTTTTAGTATGTGTTGTATCCTGGCAAGCGTGATCTGTTCATTTTTACTGTTTGCTATATTTGCCAGTGATGCCAATTGCCCTAAAACAGCAGGGGCGATATCAGCAGAAGCCTCAGTCATGTTATCCGGCTGATCATCCGACATACTATTTTCGGCAGGGGGTGGTTCTGCCGGCATTTTCATTTTTTCAGGAATGGGTTGTCTCATTTTCATTCTTTCCCCATTCATTGGTGCAGGTGGCACTCTTGGTTTGATGCGTTTTAGCTGTATATCTTTCTCAAATAACAGGCCGGGTATTTGGAGGGCGTTATATACCAGTTTATCCAGGTCTATTTTAGTAATTTCTTCCATCGCCTGTTTGATATCACGTTGTATTTTTTCCTCGTCAATATGTATGTCCGCGCTTATTTTTTTGGCTTTGCTCATCTCCAGTTTAGCATTGGCTATATCTTTCTCCATTGATTTCATTGACCTGCTAAATTCTTCTTTCAGCACCGAACGGAATATTTTAGGTATGGAGAGGCTGTCCATCCGCAATGATTTCCCAAGGTTCATTTTGGCGAACTCCATTTTATCCAGTTCTTTTTTCCAGTCTGTATTTTTTTCTGTCATTTCAACAGAAGCCTGCTCCAATGCATTGGCCACCATGGGTGTGATGGCTTCCATCAATCCCATATTTTCTTTCGGATGGGCAGGGGCAAGGGCTTCAATTTCTTTTTGTGCAGCAGCCATACTTTTTTTCATCTCGGCTTTTAAAGGCGCAGATAAAAAGAAAACGGGATTGAAGAGTGGATTACTTACGCTAATGGCTATCGGCTCTACAGCAAAGGGTTGTATTTTTCTTTTTTCCACCCGCTTGCCGGATGTGGCCATATAGTCCTTATGTGCCGGCGCCATCGGGTTTAACCAGGCAATCGAACTCAGCATACCGGTTACAATTACAAAAGCCAGTAATTGTTTGCGATAGTTAAAACGGTTTTCTTTTTTGTCTATCATCCGTTTTACACGGGTTAGCAGTTCATTCTTTTTGCCGGTTGCGGTCATTGCAAATGCTGGCGCAGATTGCAGGTAGGCAATACGCAGCAAAGCTTCTGCATACACAGATACATTGTATTGGAATTGTATTACCCAGTCATCGCAACTGTTCTCTCTTTCTTTACGGATACTCTTGCTGAGCAATTGTGTGAAAGGGTTGAAGAAAAGGCTGATCTCAACGACAGATAAAACAATGTTGACCAGGTAGTCATATCGTTTTATATGCGCCAGTTCATGTAAGATGACTGCTTCTAACTGGTCGGTACTTAAATGATTGATACTGGCAACAGGGATCAGGATAATGGGTTTTAAAAAACCAATCGTCATGGGTGTATTTACTACAGCTGATAAAAATACCTGTATCTCTTTTTTAATCCCTAACTGCGCAGCAATCCTTTTTACAAATAAACGCCAGTCAGCTGGTATCTTCTGTAAACCGGTAGTTCGTATGATTTGTGTTTGCCTGTAACCGAGAAACCACCTGATGCAGAGGAACACCATCAAGAGTAAATATGCCATTGACAGGTAAGGCAATAATTGCTCACCCTTGATCATCCAGGTAATGAGTGTGGAGGAAAAGCTACCATTGCTCCATGCAATAGGTTGTATATTTTGTGATGCAGCTACTGGCTGTTGCCATGCTTCACTGTATTGGTGATAATAAAATTGAAAAGTAACAAAGAACCAGGTAAAACTAATCAGTTGCGCAGCTACTGCCAAACGGTATTTAGCCGAAGCGGTAAGTGAGAGCAGGTTAGTGACGATCATGAACAGCAACCAAACCAAGGCGGTTTGCCACAGGCTGTTGGCAATAGCAAAGCCCAGTGCCTGCAGGAAGGTTGATTGAAACACATGTTGCATAGCACTACTGTTTTTTCAGGTTATCCAATAGTTTTTGAATTTCCTCTAATTCTGCTTTACTCGGTGCCTGGTTACCTAAAGCCTGCATGACCAACTGTGTAGAATTGCCGCCGAATAATGAAGAGATCATCTTACCTACTATCTGCTGTTGTGTATTTTCACGGGTGATATTGGGGCGATAGATATGTGTTTTATTGCTGTCGTCGCGCTTTACAATCCCTTTCTCAAACATAATCTGCATTAATTTGAGGGTAGTGGTATAGCCGGCATCTTTATGCTCGCTGAGTATTTCGTGTACTTCCCTTACGGTTGCGGTGCCCTTGTCCCACAATACC
>JANXUL010000140.1 GCA_025356235.1 Bacteroidota bacterium | reverse complement strand
TGTTTGTCGTATTTAGTACTATGCACAAAAACCAACCCACCCAATGTTCCCTGCAATTCAATGGTAGCATGAATATTTTTTGCCATAACCGGTTTTAAAATGTATTTTGTTTATACACGGGTAATGACTAAAAATAAGTTTTTTTCTTCGAAAGAAATACTGCCGGATCTGAAAAAAAAGGTACTATCTACAGAGACCTTATAGAGATGTTATAGAGACCTTATAGAGATATTATAGAGATCTGACTTAACAGGCACTTCATAAACAGCGCATAAACACAGTGGATACACAGCATGTACACCTTATTCGAAAGCTAAGAAAGACAGCAGGCGTAATCTCTGCCATTGTTGGTCAGGCGACTACAGGTATTCGGAAGATATTCACGCAAAGCCGCTAAGAAAGAAAATAAGACGCAAGGCATCTCTTTACAACTGTACTTTACTTCTTATGCGTACTTGCGTGAAAATATCATCTTCTGAACACCTGTAGTAAGGCACGCTACAAAGGTGTATTTAAAAAACCAAATCCAAAACTCCCAACTCATCCGTATTTTTGCCGCAGTTATACTACCTTATGAAGCAATTCAATGTTCCCTATATATACCGCAGCCCGCTGATAAGTGCCATCAAACAAGAACGCAGGCTACAGGATAAACTAAAAAAGGATTTTACACCCACACTGCTGGATCTTGGTCCATTACAAATTTACCTCGCCCGCCATTTTGGTTTTTGCTATGGTGTAGAGAATGCTATTGAAATTGCGTTCACCACCATTGATGAAAACCCGGACAAGCGCATTTTTTTATTGAGTGAGATGATCCATAACCCCCAGGTAAATGCCGACCTGTTAGCAAGGGGTGTTCAATTCTTACAAGACACGTATGGTAAACAATTAATTCCGTTCGAAGAAATTACGCCTGATGATGTGGTAATCATTCCCGCGTTCGGCACAACGCTGGCAATAGAAAAACTCCTCAACGAAAAGGGCATTATTACCGCAAGATATAATACCACCTGTCCTTTTGTAGAAAAAGTATGGAACCGTAGTGAACAAATTGCAGAAAATGGATACAGCATTATTGTGCACGGTAAACCCAAACATGAAGAAACAAGGGCCACTTTTTCACATGCCTCTCAACATACGCCCACAGTTGTGGTAAATGATATGGCCGAAACCATTGAACTGGCTAAATACATTACCGGTGAAAACCCTGCGCAAGCGTTTTATACTGAATTTAAAGGACGTTATTCTGATGGATTTGATATTACCCGGCACCTGCAACAAATTGGTGTGGTAAACCAAACCACGCAATTAGCCAGCGATACACAAGCGATTTCAGATTACCTGAAAAATGTCATCATACGTCATTATGCATTAACAGCAGAGAATATCGGCGAACGTTTTGCGGATACGAGGGATACATTGTGTTATGCTACCAACGATAACCAAACCGCCGTTACCGGCATGCTGGAAACAGAAGCTGACTTAGCCATGGTCATTGGTGGGCATAATAGCAGTAATAGTTCCCATTTGGTAGAATTATGCGAAGCGCAACTGCCTGCTTATTTTATTGACTCTGCAGATAGGCTGTTGAATCAAACAGTTATTGAAAACCGCAACTGGCAAACCAAAGAATTAACAACCATCAACAATTATTTACCCAACCGATCGCCACTAAAAATATTGATCACCAGCGGTGCCAGCTGCCCGGATGCTGTGGTGGAAACAGTTATTCGTAAGCTTGCCGGTTTTTATGGTGCAGAAGAAAGAATAGATACTCTGATAGAAAAAATTTCATAAGCTTCTTTACAGGTAACCTATCCACTAACAACAAAGGAATCCAACATGATTTAACCATTAACAATTTTCATTGTAACGGGATCCCAATCAATTGCTTTTTTCATTTCCGCACTTGTATTGCAAAGTAAGGCGGGTGCTGCTGCCCTCAACCCGAATGAAGCATCTTCTAAAACAGTTTTACCGGATCTCACTGATTCAAAGAAATTGATCATGTGGTCTAATCGGGAATCATATCCTTTGGGTTGTTCAAATATAATTTCATCGCCCATTTTCGATTTCCGGTCTTCTGCCGTGTATTTGTCATTATAGTCTTTCACTAAAGATTCCTGCATCGCTTTCGGAAAACTTTCCAATGAATCATAGCCGCCTATACTTGGTGCAACGGCTCTTTTGAAGTGTTTAATCACAATACTGTTTGGCTTAATTTCTATCACACCTTCTGTTCCTATCAAGCGCGTAGCTTGCCCACCACCTGCACCATCTGCCAGGTTTACACGGGTATAAAACTGGAATGCATTATGCTGGTCTGTTTTGGGATATTGCATAATTCCGGTAACCAGGTCATATGCGTCCCTACCGTCTTTCCAATAATTTAAGGCACCTAAGGAATATATCTGCCTGGGCCCTATTGAACCTGTAACCGTATGTAAGCCTGTGATATTATGAACGAACAAGTCACCGGCAACGCCGGTTCCGTAAGCTTTATAATTGCGCCAGCGAAAAAAACGAACCGGGTCAAAAGCTACTTTTGGTGCATCGCCTAAAAACATATCCCAATCAATTGTTTTCGTACTGGCATCGGATGGAATGGTATATTGCCATGCACCATTAGCAGAATTCCTGTCCATATATGATTCTGCATAAGCAAGTTCACCCACGATTCCCTGTTTAAAATATTTCTGTGCTTCCAGAAAGAGAACGGAACTCGCAAACTGGCTTCCCACCTGTAACACTTTGCCACTCGCTTTCTGAGCGGCTACTACTGCCAGACCTTCATCTACATGATGTACCATGGGTTTCTCACAATACACATGTTTCCCTGCATTAAGCGCATCAATGGTAATGTGATCGTGCCAGTGGTCGCAGGTGCAAACCAATATGGCATCAATATCTTTACGGGCAAGTATCTGTTTATAATCACGTGTTAGAAATAAATCTTTACCCCACTTCTCTTTTGCCCTGTCTAATCTTCCCTGGTACAGGTCTGCCACGGCAACCAATTCTACTCCCGGAACTTTCAACGCTGTTTCTGTATCATAGTGCCCGATAATTCCGGAACCTATGAGACCAATCCTGATCTTATCATTAGAGCTCACTTTTACTTTCGATAAAAGTGTTTGCACATTTACATTGTTTGCCAGAACAGGTAAACCGCCTAATAACAGTGAACCCGAACCGCCTAATGTTTGTAGAAATTTGCGTCTGGTAGTTGCCATTTTTTATTTTTTGATAAGAACAATATACAAAGAACCCCGGAGAAAAGCAAAGTGAAAAGCAATATTATGTATTGGGAATATTTAGAATTATTATTTCAATTTTCTTCCCGGCCCTGATCAAAGTTTAAAAATACCTCACCTGATAATTACTACCCACCCCGAAATAGGTGGTTGGCCTACATTCAGATCGATCAGGTAGTAATAAGTTGCAACGGGTAATGGCTTTCCGTTATAGGTGCCATCCCATATTTTGTCGGCAGCTTTTGCCTGGAAAACAACCAATCCATTTCTGCTAAACACCTTCATAACAGATTCGG
>JANXUL010000057.1 GCA_025356235.1 Bacteroidota bacterium | reverse complement strand
GGATATATAAAATAAAATGCCCGCAATTTGCGGGCATTTTATTTTTGTAGAATTTTTATTTTGGGGTTACCTGCAAATTGTAGAACATAAATGACCATTTATCGGCTTCAGCTTTAATTACCTGGTCTGTTGAACGGCCTGAACCATGGCCGGCTTTGGTTTCAATCCGTATTAATACAGGGTTATCGCCCTTGTGTTTTTCCTGCATGGTAGCGGTAAATTTAAAAGAATGGGCAGGTACCACCCGGTCATCATGGTCTGCTGTCATTACCAATGTAGCCGGATAGGCTGTTCCCTCTTTAAAATTATGCAGCGGTGAATAGCTTTTTAAATAGTCAAACATTTCTTTTGAATCTTCTGATGTGCCATAATCGTAAGCCCAGCCCGCACCGGCAGTAAATTTGTGGTAACGCAACATGTCCATCACACCCACAAAAGGGAAAGCTACTTTACAGATTCCGGGTTCCTGTGTAATAACAGCACCAATCAATAATCCACCATTCGATTCTCCCTGGATGGCCAGTTTTTCGCGTGATGTATATTTATTGTCGACCAAATACTTGGCAGCTGCAATAAAATCATCAAATACATTTTGTTTTTTTGTTTTGGTACCTGCTATATGCCATGCTTCGCCGTACTCACCACCGCCGCGTAAATTGGCTACGGCATAAATACCACCATTCTCCAATAATATAATATCACTGGTGCTGAAATATGGAGTAATACTTATTGAAAAACCTCCATAGGCATATAATAAGGTAGGATTAGTGCCGTCTAATTTTATTCCTTTTTTATGGGTGATGATCATGGGGATTTTTGTACCGTCTTTAGAAGTATAAAAGACCTGGCTGGATTCATAATCATCACTCACAAACTTTACCCCCGGTTTTTTATAGACATCACTTTTTCCTGAGGCAATATCCATTTTATAAATAGTGGCTGGGTTTATGTAAGAAGTGAAACTGTAATACAATTCTTTTTCGCTATTTTTTCCGGAGAAACCATAGGCACTGCCTAAACCAGGTAAGCTGATATCCCTTACTTTCCTGCCCTGCATATCATATTGAATTACCCGGGTAATGGCATCTTTTAAATAACTACAAAAAATATTTCCGCCGGCAGTACTTGCCGACAATACTTCTGATTGTTCCGGAATAAAAGGTTTCCAGTTTTCAGGCTGGGGGTGGGCGAGTGGTGCAACTACAATTTTACTTTTGGGAGCGTCTTTATCAGTCTGGATATAAAAATACTGGTCATCCGCAGTAAGGATACCGGATTGGTTATTCATATTGTTAACCACAGGTACAATAGGAGCTTCGGTTTGGGTCAGGTCCTGCACATATATCTCACCTCCATACGTACTATTGGCGGCATAGATCACCAGCCATTTTTCATTTTCTGTTACCTGGGCACCAATATATCTGCGGGGAGTAGTACTTCCGCCAAATACCAGTTTATCCTGACTTTGGGGCTGGCCAAGTGTATGAAAATATAATTTATGCTGGTCGGTTTTTCCCGCAAGCTGACTCCCTTCTTTGGGTTTATCATAACTGCTGTAATAAAACCCTTCATTTTTTTTCCAGGCGATGCTGCTGAATTTCACATCCTGTAAAGTGTCGCCAATCTGTTTTTTTGTAACTGCATTCAATACGAGCATTTTGTGCCAGTCGCTGCCTCCTTCCGATATTTGGTATGCGGCCAATGAGCCGTCTTTTGTAAAATTTAATCCTGCCAGTGACGTAGTCCCTGTTTTTGAAAAAGTATTTGGGTCAAGAAAAACTTCTGCTTCCTTATCACCCTCTTTCTGCCGATATAAAACACTTTGGTTTTGTAGTCCCGCTTTCTTGGAAAAATAAGTATATGCACCTTCTTTTGATGGTGCGGAATAGGAATCATAATTCCATAATTCCTCTAACCGTTTCCGGATCTTCGTACGGAAGGGTATCTGCGAAAGATAGCCCTGCGTTACTTCATTCTCCGCTTTTACCCAAGTCTTGGTATCCGCTGCCGTATCATTCTCTAACCAACGGTAAGGATCGGCTACTGTTGTGCCAAAATAAACGTCTTTAACTGTGGTGTCTTTTTTTGTTACTGGGTATGTCACGGCAATGGTTTTGAAATCTGTTTGTTGGTTGCTCGTTTTGCAGGCAGTGAATGCCAGCAATAAGAGCATGAGTTGAAACGATCGTTTCATATATAATTAATTTAGGGTATTAAGATACGCATTGCAGGTAGTTTTCTGCCATAGCGGTGAATTTAATTTTTATAGGATTATCAATGCATGTCGAATGTATTTACAACACTATGACTCTTTTCTCCTCACTGCTTTTGAATGCCGCATTAATCACCTGCATTACATGAATGCCGTCTAGAGCAGTTACCTGTATAGCTTTATCATGTCTTATTGATTGGTATATCCCATCGTAATAATCATAATAACTGCCTTGCAGGGTAGGGATTTTTTCACGGATTACTTTCCCATCTTTTTCTGCATGCAATAACCCTTGTTCTGTTTCTGGTTCTATACCCCAATCGGTTAGGTTTGGTTTTTGATTGGCTAGTAAATTGGTTTCCTGCACATCTCCACGGCTTTTTAAAAAGGAACCTTTTCTGCCATGGACCACATAAGATGCAAAAGGTTCCCTTACCTGGTAACCCGCTTTAAGCCTTACCCGCAGCATAGGATAATACAAGAGGATTTCAAAATAATCATCTACCCGCGAACCTGGTCTCGTAATACGAAGGTCGGCGAATACAGCTTGGGGCATACCGAAAAGATGTAATGCCTGGTCTATCAAATGCGGACTTAAATCGTTCAGTATGCCGGCACCGGGGGCTGGTATTTCTTTATGGGGTTTTGGACTTAACTCTTCTTTAAAACGATCGAAATGAATTTCTACTTCCATGATCTCGCCAAGCCAGCCTTCCTGTACTATTTTTTTAACCGTTTTGAAATCACTGTCCCACCTGCGGTTTTGGAAAACGGAAAGTTGTTTATGCTGTTTTTCAGCTAATGCTTTCAACTCAATGGCTTCGGCAACTGTGGTGGTAAAAGCTTTTTCCACAACAGCATGTTTGCCTGCTTCCAATACTTTTTTAGTAAGATCAAAATGGGTAGCGGTAGGGGTATTCACAATCACCAGTTCAATAGAATCATCACTCAATATTTCTTCAAGTGAACGGAATATTTTTATTCCTGGATAGAATTGTAAGGAGTCAGATTTGCTTCTTTCCCAGATCCCATATAATTCAAACCCCGGATGCAAATGGATGAAAGGTGCATGGAATACTCTTCCCGACATGCCGAAAGAAAGGATGGCTGTTTTGATTGGAGGCATAATAAGAATTAATTGCGGTTTAATTAAAATTAAAAAACCTGCTTCATATAGAAGCAGGTTTTATTTTCTTTCCAGGACTGATTTTATTTTGCTTCGGTTTGTTTGTCCCGCTCTTTCATTTTATCAAGATAGCTAACACCGTCGGTTATCCATTTTTCGGCGGGTTTGCCCAGCAGGTAATGATCAAACCACTCTTTTTGTCTTTTCTGGTAGTCTATCTGGTTCTCTTTTTTCGCTAATCCGTGGTTCTCATCAGCATACACTAGCATTACATGTGGTTTTTCCATCCTACGCATGGTTCCATACATTTCAATGCCCTGGTGCCAGTCAACTGCACCATCCCTGTCGCCAAAAGCTACTAGTAACGGTGCTTTTATTTTTGAGGCATTGAACATGGGTGAATTGCGGATATGGGCATCTGTTCTTTCATACCATGGCCCGTCAAAACGCCCCTGGCTGGTTTCGAATATTTTCTGGTCGGGCGTACCGCTGTTCCAGTAAATGGAAAGCGACATACTGATCAGATCGGTTAACGGTGCGCCGGCACTAGCGGCTTTAAAGATATCTGTTTGTGTTACTAAAAAAGATGTTTGATAAGCACCCCAGCTATGTCCCATCAAGCCTACTTTATCTTTATCAATCATGCCTGTTTTTAAAACTTCTTTTACAGCGGGTATCACACAGTTAACTGCGCTCATGCCCGGGTCATTGGTTTCGTAAACAATATCGGGCCTGAAAATAAAATAACCATTCGTGGTGAAGTTGGTAGTATTGTAAGCACCCCTTACAGATGGGGTAGTATATCCATGCACGGTATTGGAAAGCAGTTCATAAATATAAACGATCATCGGGTATTGCTTACCGGCTTCGTAATTGGCAGGGTAGAAAAGGGCTCCCTGCATTTTTTTACCATTCTTGTTGGTATAACTGATCAGCTGGCTCTTGCCCCAGTAATAATTCTGTTGTTGGGGGTTGGTGCCGGTGATCTTTTTATCATTAATAAAATTATCACCAGCATATAACTCAGGGGAAAGGTTATAATCCTGTTTTACATAGAGAAAAGTATTGGCATCTTTCGCTTTTGTTAAGCGGCTTACGGATAAACTTTCAAAGATCAGTTTGTCTACTTTACCATTCTCTAATTTATAGTAACCAAATTTTTTGCTCTTATCGCCATAAGCAGAAAGGTAAATGGGTTTGGCGTCATCAATAAATGGATCTTCAAAATCAACCCGGTTTATGCGGAACATGATTTCGTCTTTTTCACCTTCGGTCAGTTTACGTGAGGATTTTCCATCGGGGGTAACTGCCCATACATTGTATTCATCGTAGAGTAACATTTCTTTATCGTCCTTTAACCATCCACCAAACCCCACAGGTGGTTTGCTTGCTGTATGGTCATCCCGGGTATCCCAGAAATCGGCCTTACTATTTTGGGTGATATTGGTATTTTGCTGCGTAGCGATGGTGTAGGTCCACCAATGCTTGTCTTTAAAATAGTATAAAAATTTTCCGTCTGGTGAAGAACGTGGGCCGGTATAAAAACCAGATAATGACTTTTCATACAATAGTTTTTCTTCTCCAGTTTTCACATTTATCAGATAGAAGTCTGAAAAATCTTCTTTAAATGCGGGTTTATATTTTTTATCGGTAGATGTGATGGCATATTTCTGATTGCCGGTTAACAGTGCATCAGGCGTACCTTCTTTTGCTAACTGATAAAAGTGCCCGTTATCCATATTCCATACAGATAATAAACTCGCATCCTTATCCTGGGTATAGGTTATTTTTTGTCGCGGTTGCACTTCAGGATCCTTCCAATGCCAGATGTCTACTGCGGGTAATTTTTCATCCGAATTCGGCTTTTTAGCCAGTAAGGTTTTGGTACTATCTGTTTTTATATGCGCAGAATCTGTTTTATTTTTTGTACTGTCGGCTTGTTTTTTATCTTCTTTTTTGGGCTTTATTGTCCATGGCTTTAATCCAAAAAATACAGAACTCATATCATCGCTAAGCCGAAGGGCCGAACCATTGTGGATGCGCATATCTTTCGGGAAAGAGACCAGTTCTGTTGGGTTAAACATTTTTAAAACGGCGGTTTGATAAATGCCCGTATAACTGCTTACAATGGCATTCTCTTCTTCATAACCTTCTTTCTTAAATGTTTTGAAGAAGGATAATCCATCGCCTTCTTTCTGCCAGTTAAGTTTTGAGAATTTCAATGTA
>JANXUL010000050.1 GCA_025356235.1 Bacteroidota bacterium | reverse complement strand
GGCAACTCATCGGATCATTCGCTACGCAAAATATTTCAGTTATCCATATGGCGGATGTAGCTGATAATTGGTTGCATAAGCGTATCGCTAACACCTGCAAACAACATAAGATAAAACTGGTCATTAACACGTCCCCTGCTTTTCTCAATACCCCAGCGGAAGTAGCTGATTATTTTAATACAAGGAAAACTTATTTCCAGACAGATTTTTATAAGCATCAGCGCAAACTGCGGAAATTATTATTAGAAAAAGACGGAAAACCACTTGGCGGAAAATGGACGTATGATGCAGATAACCGCCTAAAATTTCCTAAAACGGAAACAGTACCTGTTGTTCATTTTCCAAAAGAAAATACTTTCATTAAAGAGGCTAAAAAATATGTTGCCCAACATTTTCCAGCCAATTATGGCACCCTTGATGGCCCCCTCTTTTTTGTAAGCACATACCAGGAAGCAGAAGAATGGCTCTGTGATTTTATTGAGAACCGTTTGCAAAAATTTGGTGTTTATGAAGATGCTATAGTTGTAAAGGAATATTTATTACATCATTCAGCATTAACGCCTATGCTGAATACGGGACTACTTACACCGAAGCAGGTGTTGGATAAAGTGTTAGCGCATGCAGCTAAACAGGATATACCGCTGAATTCCCTGGAAGGTTTTGTAAGACAACTTGTCGGTTGGCGCGAATTTATCCGTATCGTTTATGTGCGCGAAGGCAGTAAACAACGAACCACTAATTACTGGAAATTTAAAAGAAAAATTCCTGCAAGTTTCTGGACAGGAACAACCGGCATCCTTCCTGTTGATCTGACAATTAAAAAAGTGTTGCAAACAGGATATTGCCATCATATTGAACGCTTGATGGTACTGGGTAATTTTATGCTGCTTTGCGAATTTGATCCCGACGAAGTATATCGCTGGTTCATGGAATTATTCATTGATGCCTATGACTGGGTAATGGTACCAAACGTATACGGTATGACACAGTTTGCTGATGGCGGATTGATGACAACCAAACCCTATATAAGCAGCAGTAATTATTTGATGAAGATGGGTGACTATGAAAAAGGAAACTGGCAGCCAATATGGGATGGTTTATTTTGGCGCTTTATGCATATGCACAGAACTTTCTTTTTACAAAATCCCCGCCTGGGTATGCTGATCGGAACCTTTGATAAGATGCCAAAAGAAAAACAAGACCTACACTTGCAAAATGCTGCCCGGTTTTTAACCCAACTCCACTCCCTCTAACCTTTTTAACCCTCATGTTCTCCACCCCCGAAAATGATCGCATCATTGAAATGGCCTGGGAAGACCGTACACCCTTTGAAGCCATTGAACTACAGTTTGGGTTGAAGGAAAAAGAGGTGGTTACTTTTATGCGTACCAACAGTAAACCATCCAGTTTCCGCATGTGGCGCAAAAGAATGGCAGGGCGGCAAACCAAACATTTGGCAATAAGGAGCAAAGAAATCAATCGCTTTAAATGTAGCCTGCAACGAAATATAAATATGAATAAAATAAGTAAGCGTTAGTCAGTCGCTCGGCGCTGCAGGGTGACTACTATCAACCCGCCGCCGCCGGCGGAAATAAAAAAATATTAATTTTTATTATTCGTAAACACAAAAGGCTTCTGTTTCTTTTCACGCAGGGTTTTTTCTATCAGAAAAGGTTTTTTAATAACCTTATGCTGGTTAATATCGAGGATCTCGTTGGCTGTGCAGAATGTTGCCCAGTTTTCGGTATGATATAAAAGTGTATTTAACAGCTGTACATGGTGCTCCAACTCTTCCGGACTAAGGTGAGCCGTTTTTGACAATACCAGCAAATCCCTGTTAGCATCATTCATACACCCATTTTTTATTTATGGTTGGGGCAGCCGCAAAATTTAGTGCCGTTATTCTTATGGAAAACCCCACAGGAACTGCCCGCCATTGCAAGCAATAACAACAAAATAATTATTTGGTTTATTTTCGGTTTCATATTCTGTGTTGTAAAATACTACTTTACAGTTTAATCAGGTAAAAATCCAACCATTTGCCCACGAATTTTAACATACAAAAGGTATTGGTGGCTCCGCTCGATTGGGGCCTGGGCCACGCTACGCGTGACATTTCTATTATCCGTGCTTTGATTGCCAATGGTTATGAGGTGGTAATTGGTGCCGAGGGAGCGCAGGCAAGCCTACTGCAAACCGAGTTTCCATCCCTGCAAATCCTGCCCCTGACCGGTTACCGGGTTCGGTACAGTAAAAGTAAATGGGGCTTTTTGTTTAAGATATTGGTACAGGTGCCCCGTTTACGCCGGATTATCAAGGAAGAAAATCAGTGGTTAGATACGATTATTGATCAACAACAGATTGACCTCGTTATCGCGGATAACCGGTTTGGGCTGTATACTAAAAAAATTCCCTGCATTTTTATTACCCACCAGCTTACTATTAAAGCGCCCTTTGTTTGGGCAGAGAAAATGATGCAGCGAGTTAATTATTACTTTATCAACCAATTCAGCAATTGCTGGGTTCCGGATATGGCCGGCACTGAAAATGCTGCCGGTATATTATCACATCCTGTTAAATTACCACTTACAAAAGTTCAGTATATCGGGTTGCTTTCCAGGTTTCATCTGCAATCCGAAACAAAACAATATGATTACTGCATACTACTATCAGGACCAGAACCACAGCGCACCCTTCTTGAAGAGAAAATTCTTTCGGGCATAGGCTCCATCAACGGGAAAATACTATTAGTAAGGGGGAGACCCGGAAGTAATGAGGTTATTAAAGTTCCAGAAAATGTTGAAGTCAAAAATCATTTACCCGGTCCAGAACTGCAGAAAGCTATCCTGCAAAGCGAATACATTGTTTGCAGGGGTGGTTACACTTCATTGATGGAACTGTTCTCTCTTCAAAAAAAAATGCTCCTTATTCCCACACCCGGCCAGACCGAACAGGAATACCTGGCGAAAAAATTAGTGGAAAATGGCTTTTGCCTTTCCGTAACGCAGGATCAACTGAATTGTGCTGAGCATTTTGCGATGGTTAAAAATTTTGACTACCAATTACCTGCCTTCTCCCTCTTTAATGAAAATGATATAACAGGTTTATTAAAAAAATCTATGGAAGGAATGCGGGGTAATAAGTTGTTATAGTAGCTATTCATTACCCCCTTCGTACAAAATTCCCTGATTGCATTTATCTTTATAATGTTAATGAATAAAAACACCAAAGCACATGCCGCTGTATTAGGGGCGAATTTTATTTTCGGCGGCAATTATGCTGTTGTTAAATATATCACACCGGGTGTTATTCACCCTTTCGCATTGAATGTCGTCCGCATATTGGTAAGCTTGTTTTTGTTTTGGGTTTTATTCCTCCTCAAACCCGGCAAAATACAAATCCAGAAAAAACATATTCCACGTTTTATGCTCTGCGCATTAACCGGGGTGGTTATTAACCAGATATTATTTATCAAAGGCGTATCACTAACCACGCCCATTCATAGTGCTTTATTGTCTTTAGCTACGCCGATTTTTATCACGCTTATCGCCGCCTGGTTGTTGAGAGAGGGGCTCACGGCCTATAAATTAACCGGACTATTTCTAGGTATTGGCGGCGCAGCTATATTGGTGTTATTAAAAGACAGTACCCACACCGGAACTGATATGCTTTTGGGCGATATTATGGTTATCATCAACGCCATATCTTATGCTTTTTACCTGGTATTGGTACGGCCCTTAATGGCAACCTATAGCGGCATTCAGGTACTGAGATGGATCTTTACATTCGGTTCAATAGTTATTTTACCGTTTGGCATGCAGCAGTTTATCGCCACTGATTGGTCAGCCTTTGGCTTATCGCATTGGATGGGCCTGGCATTTGTTGCAGTGGGTGCCACTTTTCTCGCTTATCTGTTAAACGTTTATGGCATATCCGTTATAGGTGCATCTTCTACGGGTGCCTATATTTATACGCAACCTGTTTTTGCTGCCATCATAGCCATCTTGTTTGCAGGGGAACATTTTAGTGCTGTGAAATTGATAGCAGCTATCCTGATATTTACCGGTGTATACCTTGCCAATTTTAAAAAGCAATCCGTTCAAAGTTTGGGGTAATCAAAAAACCAGTATATTTTTTTTGCTGACTTGAATTCTTTCCATTGCGAGATATCGGCTTTTACTGCAAAAACGGCGCAGGTAGGCATATCATCAACTTGGGTAGCTGTGAGGAGATTAACAAATTCAGTAATACCGGGATTATGCGAAAAAACAGCTGCGGCATTTATTTTGTCGTCCAGTTTACTTATTACATTATAAAAAACAGAAGCCGATGCATGGTACAATTCCCGGAATTGCATAATTGATTTTTTAGGGATTTGATAGGTTTCGGCAAAATAATACGCAGTCGTCAATGCCCTGTTGGCCGTACTGGATATAAACGCATCTATCGCTACATGCTTATCCAACAAACGTTGCGCCATCACGGGTGCATCACGTTGTCCGCGTTCGTTCAGGGGGCGGTCAAAATCATTTTGTCCCTGAACCGCCCAACTGCTTTTTGCATGCCGTATGATCAATAACTGTTTCATGCCCAAAAGTTACAAAAAACTCCGCTTACATTTGTAACCGTGGCTATTACCAAACTCAATATTGAAGAATTTTTATCTCTTGCCAGGGAGCATCCTGTACTGGATGTTCGCAGTCCCGGTGAATTCGCCCATGCACATATTCCCGGTGCCAATAGTTTACCCTTATTTACTGATGAAGAAAGAAAAGTGGTGGGTACTGCTTACAAACAGGAAAGCAAACAAAAAGCCATTAAACTGGGGCTCGATTATTTTGGGGTGAAGATGGTAAAAATGGTTGAAGAAACCGAATCAATCATTAAAACACGAAGTTCGAAGCGCGATGCAGGTAACGAAGAAAACATCGTACTTGTTCATTGTTGGCGCGGCGGAATGCGCAGTGCCGGGGTTGCCTGGTTACTGGACCTCTATGGTTTCAAAGTGTATACATTGATGGGGGGGTATAAAGTATATAGAAAATGGGTGTTGCTACAGTTTGATAAGGAATACCCACTGCATATCCTGGGGGGGTATACCGGCAGCGGCAAGACTGAAATACTACATGCCATGGCTAAAAAAAAGGAATGTATTATTGATCTGGAAGGTTTGGCCCATCATAAAGGTTCTGCATTTGGAAATTTTGGCCAACCCAAACAGCCTTCGCAGGAGATGTTTGAAAACGTGTTAGCAAAAGAACTGAAAATAAAAGATGATATATGTAAGGTAACACAATCCGTTATTTGGCTGGAAGATGAAAGCCAGCGGATAGGCGAAGTAAATATCACCACGCCATTCTTCCGCCAGATGCGCAATAAAAAATTATTTTTTATCAATATACCTTTTGAGGAGCGGCTGGATTTTATTGTGCAGCATTACGGAAAAATTGAGAAAGAAAAATTAGTGAACGCCATTATCCGGATTAAAAAAAGACTGGGGGGATTAGAAACCAAAACAGCCATCAATTATTTAATAGAAGATAATATAAAAGCCTGTTTTGCCGTGTTACTGAATTATTATGACAAGCAATACCTAAAAGGTTTACAGGGCCGGGAGGTACTTTCTTCCTTATTTAATAAAATAGATTCAGCTTTGGTGTCGGATGAACAGAATGCAGCGAATTTACTGGCGTTTACAAAAGAGAAAGTTATTTTGTAGCCCAATCTGCTATTGCCAGGTATCCCATCCAGCCCATTACCAATACCACTATCCATCCTGCCACCTGCATCCATAACGGGTGGCGGTAACCTTTCATAAGCTTTACTTTGGTACAGGCTACTAGCAGCACTGCCAAAGCAAAAGGCAATATCAATCCATTCACCATCCCTGCCAATAACAATAATTGTCTTGGCTTACCTATCCATACAAATACAAAAGTGGATATGATAATAAAAAGGGAAATACATAGCCGCTCATGTTTTGCAAGTATCGGATGAAGTGTTTTTAGAAAAGATATAGAAGTATACGCTGCGCCTATAACCGAAGAAATAGCGGCACTCCACAAAACAATACCAAATACACGTAACCCGAATTCACCGGCTACAAAATGAAAAACACTGGCTGGTGGGTTATCATGATCCAACACGGCACCATGCGTGAGTGCACCCAGCACGGCAAAGAATAAAATAAAACGCATGATACCCGATATCACAATTCCACTGATAGCACTTCGGTTTACATCGGCAATATGTTCTTTCCCTTTAATACCTGCATCCAGCAAACGGTGCGCACCCGAAAAAGTAATATACCCGCCTACCGTTCCACCCACAATAGTAACAATGGCCCTTGAACTAATCGTTTCAGGTATGATGGTATGATGCAGTGCCTGCAATAAAGGTGGATGTGAGCTGATGGCAATAATCAGCGTAAGCAGGATTTTAGCCGTTCCGGCAATCCGCGTAAAATTATCCAGCATCTTACCCATCTCCCTTATCCAGAAAAGAAGCAATGCAGCAATACAACTAATCACAGCCCCCCACTGAAAAGAAATACCGGTGAGTACATTTACACCCAGCCCGCAGCCCGCAATATTGGCGATATTAAAAGCAAAGCCACCCATCACTACCAGAAAGGCAATCAGGTAACCAAGTCCGGGTAAAAGCTGGTTAGACAGGTCCTGTGCCCTTAACTCGCTTACGGTAAGTATTCGCCAGGTATTTAACTGTGCGCCTATATCCAATAAAAAAGATACCAGTATCACAAATCCGAAACTGGCCATCAATTGCTGGGTAAATACCGTTGTCTGTGTAAGAAATCCGGGACCAATTGACGAATTAGCCATCAGGAAAGCGGCACCCAGCCCAACGCCACTAAAGAGGTTATATTTAGATACTTTGGATGCCAATCTGATGTTGTTGGAGTGTGTGATAAATATGTTTTGCAAAACTAACTGCATGTACACCATCTCCATGCAAACAAATGGTTTCTGCATTGATGGGCACCTGCCGGTCATCTATACTTGTAACCATTTTTTGCTTAAGCATTTGTAACACCTGACGTATTGATTGCTCTGTTGTTTCTATCAATGCGTTGGGTTGGTTTCGTGGTGTAAGGCTTCCATTGTTTTGATAGGTCCTGTCGGCAAATACTTCACTTGCAGTTGTAAGTCCTATTTTTTTCGCTTCAGTGATTGAATGACTTCCACTCAAACCAAACAATACCAAACTACTATCTGCATCCAATACCGCTTTCGCTACGGTATTTGCCAGTTCCGGGTCTTTAGCCGACATATTATATAATGCCCCATGTGGTTTTACATGATGCAGTTTTGTTCCGAAACCGATCGAAATTTTTTGCAGTAACTGTATTTGTTCGGTAACCAAATCATATACTTCTGCTAAGGGTAATTGCATTCCTGTTCTGCCAAAATTGATTTTGTCGGCAAAGCCGGGATGGGCGCCAATGGCCACAGCATTCAATAAAGCGAGTTCCACAGTTCGCTTCATAATAGTTTCGTCACCTGCATGGTAGCCGCAGGCAATATTGGCACTTGTGATATAGGGCATGAGATTGGCATCGTTTGTTAAGCCCTCACCCATATCGCAGTTCAAATCAATTGTATGCATGGTATCTTCCTTTGGTTGCCACATGATCGCGACATTCATTACCCTTTCTTCTCTATTTGCAGAAGAAGCGATCTTTGGTTATTGATAACTCTTTAAATACTCCTCTAAACGGAAGTTACAGGCATTTTGGAGTTGTTGCAAATTCCTTTGCTGTTCAATAAGCAGGTTTTCAGCAGTGGGAATATCTGTTTTTTGCAAAGAAAACGTTTCGCCCGCACGCAACTGGGCCAGGGAAGCGAAATCAGCGCTTATCACATGCCCTACCCGCGGATAACCGCCGGTTGTTTGGTGGTCGGCCATGAGTATGATCAGCTGGCCATCCGGCAATAATTGTATCGTGCCTTTTGTTACGGCTGAGGAGATCAGTTCCTGGCAGCTTTCTAATGCTATGCCTTCACCGCGCAAACGATAACCCATCCTGTCGCTTTGCTGATCAATGGTAAACACACCTGATTTCAATTGTTGTTTTGAGGTTTCTGTCAAACAGAAATATTCTGCACCCGGAATAAACCTAAATGGATTGTCAACATACAAGTCAGACACTTTAGCCCCCCACGGAAAAACCACAAATGGTTTATCCATTGACAATACCTGGTTAGTTTTAATTTTTTTCAGGAAAAGAATATCATTTTTCTGCAAAGCCCTTCCTTCAAACCCGCCTGCTTTCACTTGCTTGTGAGTGCTGCTGCTGCTCAACCATTCGCTGGTGGTATAGCCCCCTGCTACAGCCAGGTAGATCCTGGCACCTGTTGTATTTTTTCCAAATTGCAAAACAGATCCCTGTTGAATAATTATTGGGTGAAGTATCGGAACGGGATCGCCATTAACCGTAGCCGAAAAATCTGCTCCGCTTAATGCAATCAATACCCTAGTTTCAAACACGATTTCCGCTACGGGAAAATGCATTTCCAAAACCGGTTCGCCAGCATCATTCCCAACCAATGCATTGCCTATTTTCATAGCCAATAAGTCCATGGCTCCACCTGGATTAATACCGAGGTGCTGGTAGCCATACCGGCCACCGTCCTGCACGGTATCTAATATCCCACTTTTACGGATGCGAAGGCTCATAACTGCTTTAGTTTTTCAAACTCAGTAATAGGGATCGAGTAAAACGCTATATCATCGCCCGGTTGCAGGTAACAGGGTTCTTCTTTGGTTACAGAAAATAATTGAACAGGGGTTTGCCCGATCAATTGCCAGCCCCCTGGCGAATCAAACGGATAAATGCCTGTTTGCGCACCCGCAATACCTACACTACCGGCCGGAACTGACGTTCGGGGTTGAGGTTTTCGGGGGGTATTAATTTTATCGTCCACTGTTCCCATATAAGCAAAGCCCGGTAAAAAACCAATCATATAAACCCGGTAGGTTTTACCTGTATGCAACCGGATCACATCATCAATACTTATTTCATGCAAGGCGGCCAATGATTTAATATCAGGTGCCAGCAACAAATCATAACAAACGGGGATACGCATCAATCTGGCTGTGGTTGGGGGTTCCGTGGCAAAACTGTCAATCGCTTTTTCTATATGCTCACAGATCATTTCATATACAGTAATATCGGCGGCCTGTTTTTTCAGCAATACAACATCATACACAATGGTAACCGTATGGTAGGCAGGTATAATATCTTTTACGCCCTTTATCTGCTGCTTTTTCAAATAGGCGAACAGGGCAATTATTTTTTGATTGATGACAGCATCAACCTTATCACCCAGTTCAATGGTAACAGCATGATCACCACAAGGGTAGATATGATAAGCGAGTGTAACCGGCATCGGCTACAAATTACACCATACCTGAATAAAATAATGGATTTCTGTATTAATCCTATTGCCTGCACCCGTCGTCAGGTTAAAAAATATCAGGATAAAAATGCTACTGTTTCTTTTTCCTTATGAAACAAAAGATCGTATAGCAGCGTAGTTACAGATTCTTTTGTACAGGGGGCAAATACCTTATCGTCCACCTGCATCACCGGAACGATTCTTTTAGTAGAACTGGCGATAAATGCCTCTTTCGCCAACCTGATATCCTCTAATGAAATATCCCTTTCTTCAACTATCATTCCATTGGCAACAGCAAGCCTTAATACCTGTTTTCTTGTAATGCCTTGTAAAATATTCCTGCCCGGTGTTACGATCTTATTTTCTTTCGTAACGATAAAAAAATTAGATCGCGGGCATTCACTAACTATTCCGTTCTGTTGATAGAGAACATCATCTGCACCTCTTTCTTTTAACCATGGCTGTAACCAGATAGCCATCAGGTAATCAGTTGTTTTTACATGCGGCATCTGGCGTTGGTGCGGGTAGCTGGCCAGTATATACCCTTTTTCATTAATCTGGTCAGAAGGAGGTATTAACGGCTGTTGTACAATAACCAGGTTCGGCGTTACAATCTGGTATCCATCCGGCGAAATACCTCCTGAAAGTAGTATCCGTATACTTGAATGTAGCAGTTTGTTTTTTTGTAGTAATTGGGAAATGATATTTTTTATATCTTCTTTTAATAACCCTACCGGCAAGCGCATTTCTTTGGCAGAATGAAAAAAGCGTTCCAGGTGATCATCCCAATACAACGGACTATTATTTGAAACCCGTAGAAAATCAAAGATACCATACCCACGTTGCACACCCAAATCGCCCATCGGGAGCGCTGCTTCCGATAAGGAAATAAAGTTGTTATTTGCAAAACAAATCAGCTTACTCATTTTTTACGATTGATCGGCATATCATAAAGGGTGATCCTCTTCGCATTTAAAGATACGGCTTCCCGAATTCATTAAAATTCTTCAACACTGTTTATAATCTTCCCCGTTCTTTCTTAACTTCCTCGCTCATTTAAACTGCTATGAAAAAAATTATCCTTTTATTATTGGCCGCATTCGCCGGCCTGAACACATTTGCTCAGCTTACACCCGGATGGTTGCGTTATTCAGCCATTTCGCCGGACGGTAAAACCATCGTTTTTACTTATAAAGGCGATTTATATCGTGTGCCCTCCGCCGGCGGTATGGCTACAGCACTCACCATTCATGAAGCGCATGATTTTATGCCTGTATGGAGCCACGATGGTAAATCCATCGCGTTTGCCAGCGACCGTTATGGTAATTTCGACATCTTTATCATGCCTGCCGAAGGTGGTGAGGCCAAAAGGGTAACCTATCATTCCGCCCAGGAGTACCCGTACGAGTTTACCAATGATGATAAAAACATACTTTTTGGTTCGAGTCGTATGGACCTTGCCAGTAACCGCACTTTCCCTACCGGTTCACAACCGGAGCTATATAAAGTTTCGGTAACCGGTGGAAAGGTAGAACAGGTATTAACCACACCGGCAGAAGATGTGAAACTGAGTAAAAACGGCCAATACATTATTTACCAGGATAAAAAAGGTGGAGAGAATACCTGGCGCAAACACCACACTTCTGCTATTGCCCGAGATATCTGGATCTACGACAGCAAAACCGGTACCCATAAAAAGATCACTTCTTTTGCCGGTGAAGACAGGACACCCGTATTCACAGATAACGATAAGGCTTTTTATTACCTGAGTGAAGAAAGCGGTTCATTCAATGTTCAGAAAATGGGGATTGACGGTGGCAAATCACAACAACTCACTTCGTATAAAAAACATCCTGTACGGTTTCTTAGTTCATCTGCGGATGGTTTGCTTTGTTATAGCTATGATGGCGAACTCTACACACAGAAAGGTGGCGGTAAGGGCCAAAAAGTGAACATCACTATTTCGGCAGATGCCAAAAATAATAATGAAAAAATAGTGCCTGTCAGCGGTGGCGCCAGGGATGTAGCCGTTTCGCCTAATGGAAAAGAAGTTGCTTTTATTTTCCGTGGCGAAGTATTTGTTACCAGTGTAGAAGGCGGGGTAACCAAACGAATTACCAATACACCCGAACAGGAAAGGCTGGTAAGTTTTTCTCCCGATGGCAAAACATTACTCTATGCATCAGAACGGGGTAATAGCTGGAAAATTTTTGAAACTAAAAAACTACGCGATGAAGAGCCGTATTTCTATGCCTCTACCGTATTAAAAGAAATGCCGGTGGTCGTTAATGAAAAAGAAAATTATCAACCCGTGTATTCACCCGATGGTAAAGAGATCGCATTTATAGAGAACCGCATGACATTGAAGATCTACAATATTGCGTCTAAACAATCCCGCATATTGCTTACTGATAAAGAATTGTTTTCTATGGGCGATAACGACCAGTATTTTCAATGGAGCCCCGATAGCAAATGGATATTGTTTGATTATTCTGTTCCCGGCATTGCACCCGGTGAAGTAGGTATTATTGCCGCAGATGGCAAAGGCAAAGTAACCAACCTTACCGAAAGCGGCTTTAACGACAGCAGGCCTAAATGGATCATGGGTGGAAAAGCCATGCTCTGGTTCAGTAACCGCGATGGATTAAAAGGGGTTGCACAGAGCGGCGGCGCACAGAGCGATGCTTATGCCATGTTCTTCTCCCAGGATGCATTTGATAAATTCAACCTGAGCAAAGAAGATGCTGCCTTATTAAAAGAATCAGAAGATAATAAAGCCAAAGCGGATAGCTCGAAGAAGAAGGATGTGAAGAAAGACAGCGTGATGATTGACTGGGATGGACTCACTATGCGTAAATCGAAACTCACCATTCATTCCTCTGCATTGAGTGATGCATTGGTAAGCAAAGATGGTGAAACACTTTATTACCTGGCACGTTTTGAAAAAGGCAGTAACCTGTGGACCACTAATCTCCGTACCAAAGAAACCAAAATGCTCGTGTCTTTGAATGCCGCTGGCGGTAGTTTGGTTTGGGATAAGGATCAGAAAACTATTTTCCTTTCTGCCGATGGAGGTATTTCTAAAATTGATCCTACAAGTGGTAAACGGGATTTTATAACTATTAATGGGGAAATGACTTTGAATGTGGATGCCGAACGCAGGTTTATGTTTGAACACGTTTGGAGAAGGACCAAAGAAACTTTTTATACCACCAGTATGCACGGCGTAAACTGGGATAGCTATAAACCCGATTATGAAAAATATCTTCCGCATATCGGCAACAACTATGAGTTCTCAGAAATGCTGAGCGAGTTATTAGGTGAGCTGAATGTGAGTCATAGTGGTTCCAGTTATGCCAACATTATGCCTAACGGAGATGCCACCGCAGCACTTGGCGCATTCTATGATCAAAACTACAAAGGCACTGGTGTTAAGATTGAAGAAGTGATTAAAGATGGTCCGTTAGATAAGGCAGGATTAAATATAAAAGCGGGCATGATCGTTGAATCAATAGATGGCGAACCCATTAATGCCGGTAAAGATCTTGCACAATACCTAAACCGCAAAGCCGGTAAAAATACTTTATTAGAAGTGACTGATGGTGGTGTCAAAAAAGAATTCATCATAAAACCTATTACACTCGGCGAAGAAAATGCCTTGTTATACAAACGCTGGGTAAGAAAAAACCAGGATGAAGTAGACCGTTTAAGTAATGGTCAATTGGGCTATGTACATATCCCCGGCATGAATGATGGCGCTTACCGTACAACCTATGAAGAAGTAATGGGTAAATATGCCAGCAGAAAAGGCATTGTAATTGATACCCGTTTTAATGGTGGTGGTGACCTTGTTGCCGACCTGGCCATGTTCCTCAGCGGAAAAAAATTCATGGATTATACCACCGATACACGCAGTAACGGTTATGAACCCAACTTCCGCTGGACCAAACCCAGCATTTCCATAGCCAATGAAGCCAACTATAGCGATGGCCATTGCTATGCGTATACTTACCAGGAATTAAAACTGGGCAAACTCGTTGGTATGCCTGTACCCGGCACCTGCACATTTGCCGGATGGGAATCATTGCAGGATAACAGTCTCCGTTGGGGCGTGCCGCCATTGGGCTGCAAATCCATGAACGGGCAATACTTAGAGAACCACCAGACCGTTCCTGATATACAATTGATGAATGAATATGAGGTGGTGATTAAAGGAAAGGACCAACAGTTGGAAGCAGCGGTAAGTTTATTGCTAAAAGATCTAAAATAAAAATAGGCTGGGTAAGGAGTTAGAAGTAAGAAATTTTTATTTCATATTTCTAACTCCCGGCCCAAACTACTCTTCCTTTTTTTTACTATTCCTACCCACCGCATAATGCGGCTTTAGTTCTTTATAGATCTTTCCAAGTAACTCGTTCCCCGATTCGGCGGCATTTTTTGAATTCTGAAAATAGGCCCGTGTCTGTTTCATAATCTCATTGCCAATAACCAGTTTGGCATCTTCAAGTTTGGTTTTTACCTGTTCCAGCTCCAGCAAAAGTTCGCCATACTGGCCATAGAGATGCACATAATTGTTACATTCCGTTACATCAATAAACGTGGGAACTGTATTAGGATTTTTGCGCATGTACTGAACAGTTTTTTCCACAAACTCCTGCCGCTTGGTATTCAGTTTAAACATGCTCCTTCGCTCGCTCGGCTTCAGTTTTATATTCTTGGGAATCATATTACTTACCGCAGCAATATTCTGTTTGATAGACATTAATTCTGACCCGATAAAGCTTCTGAAGGAAGGCATAGCGTTAGTTTTATTGCATAACGCTTATTCGAATTAGAAAATTGCTTATTAAATGCGATTTTTACCGCTCGGGGCGCTCCAAGCGACCTGAACGGTAAAAATAATAGGTGCAGATGAGCACAATAAAATCTACGGATCCTCAGACATCATAACCAAACCCCTCAGAAAAATATAAGCATCCGCTCTATTAAATTATTCAGTTAAGCCTATTCTTATTATCTTGGTTATCAGTTCAATTGCTGCCACATGAGACGATTATGGAGCCTCTATCTCCGGTTATTGGGGTGGACCTTACAAGGTTCTTTCCCCTATCATTTAAAAAAATGCGTGGTCATTGTGGGCCCGCATACCAGCAGTTGGGATTTTATCATTGGCCTTGCATTCCGCAGTAAACTCCGCCTCACAAACGCTAAATACCTTGGCAAAGCCGAACTGTTTAAAGGCCCGTTCGGGTTTATCTTCCGTAAGCTTGGCGGTTTCCCGGTTGAACGTACAGAACATCATAATATGGTTGACGAAGTTGTGCAGCTTTTTAATTCCCAAGCGTCGTTTGTATTGGTGCTTTCACCGGAAGGTACCCGCAAAAAAGTAGAACGGTTACGTACCGGCTTCTACCATATCGCCAAAAAAGCAGGTGTCCCTATTGTAATGACGGGCCTGGACTTTGAAAAAAAACAAGCTTCTCTTTCTGAACCTTTCTATCCAACCGACAATGAGGTTGCAGACTTTCAGCATATCTATCAATTTTATCACAACATAAAAGGTAAAGTACCAGGGCAAGGGATGGCACACCTTCTTACAACACCTTCTTAAACTATATTTATGACAACCCGGTACCCAACCATTATTGATAAGTTCTGCGAGTTTGAGTCTGCCCATGCCAACAAGTTGTTTCTGGCCGAGCCGGTAAAAGGTGTATATCAAACCTTTACCTGGCAGGCAGCAGGGAGCCAGGTAAGGCGCATGGCTGCCGCTTTGCAGCAGATGGGGCTTGGCAAAAATGATAAAGTAGCCATCCTCAGTAAAAACTGCGCGCATTGGATCATGACCGATCTGGCCATTGCCATGGCAGGTTGTATTTCGGTACCATTGTATCCCAATATTACTGCCGATGCGCTGCGTGAGATCATCATACATAGCGAAAGCAAAGCCATCTTTATTGGCAAGTTAGATAACCCGGATGAGTTACGAAAAGGTGTGCCTGATGAATTAACAAGGATTACTTTTCCTTTT
>JANXUL010000225.1 GCA_025356235.1 Bacteroidota bacterium | reverse complement strand
TTAAGAAATTTACGGAATGAAGCGTTAAGAAATGAACGATGCCTGGCTTTGATATATTGTTGAAATACAAAATTGCTTCATTATTGATAAAAAAGCCTGGCTTTAGAATTCGTTCATTTTAGCGTAATGGAGTAAATTTTAACTTTTTTGCAGCAGCCTTGATTTTTTTTGTTACTTTTTTGTATCAAGACAAAAAAGTAAATAGCGGAAATGCTATCTGGGAGCGGATTCGAGTTTATTATGCCTAATCCTAATAATTTATTAACGAAGATTGATCAGACAATTTCTAATAAAAAAGCAACCCGACATCGAGTTGCTTTTTTATTAGAAATTCTGGATAAATACATTGTTGGTTAGACAACACAATTCTTCTCCGTTACCCTTTTAAAACCCGGTTAAAATGCCTTCTGAAAAACAATAACTGGTAATCAATAGATATATTCCAATAAGCCCAGTTATGCTCACCGGGCCGTTCTGTATAATCGTGAGGGATTTTTAGTTTGAGCATTTTTTCATGAACGGCTCTATTCATGGGTAATACCCTGTCTTCCGTACCACAATCAATAATAATATCCAGCGAATCTTTAGGATACTGCTCTATTACATTCAGGGCACTCCAGTCGTGCCAGTATTTCCTGTTCAAAGCTGTATCACCCAACCTTTTTTCTACACCATACCCTTGTGTAATCACACTCACATGCAGCGCACCGCTGGTACTTCCGCAGGCACTGAACAAATCGGCATGACGAAACCCAAGAAATATGCCACCATGCCCGCCCATGCTTAAACCGGTAATGGCCCTTCCATTCCTGTTGGCAATGGTTTTATAATTCGCATCTATGTAGTTGGGCACTTCGGTTCCCACAAATGTTTCAAACCGAAAACTACTATCCACCGGGCTGTCGAAATACCAACTGGTATATCCACCATCCGGACAAACGATCATTAATTGAAACTCATCAGCCAGCTGTTGGATATGCGATACTTTTAATACCCAATTAGCATAACTGCCAAAAGCGCCATGCAATAAATACACAACCGGGAAACGCTTATTATTCGCTTCATAAGAAGATGGCCGTATCACTACTGTTTTAATATTACGGTGCATGCTGTTGCTGTATATCGCAATTGTATCAACATTTGCTGCAGTGGTACAAACCGAAGTAAATATGAGTGAGATGATAATTAATAGTTTCATGCTGTTTTAATTATGTTTTGAAAAATCGGGCGCTATCGTCTATTCAAGAATAAAGCCACTAAAATTAATTCAAGTGGCTTTACGCTTACGATTTGTGTCAATTATTATTTATTTTTCTGTGCATTCTGCATCGGATTCGCACCTTGCGACTGGCCACGTGCTCCAGCCCTTGCCTTGAAAATTGCGAACTTGCTTGGTTCAGATACAGTTGGCCAACTATTATTGTCTTCATTAATATCGGCTGTTTCCTTTAACGGATCCAATTGAATGCTTACCACTTTTTTCTTGGTCATGAAAAGTTTGGTAACTGCATTTTCATTCAATCGCCAAACCTGTGCGGGTATCCTTTCTATATCTTTCGTACCATCTTCAAAAGTAAATTCTACGATAATCGGCATTACTAATCCCCCTTTGTTTGAGAAGGAAATTTCATAGAGGTTCGTGTTGGCATATTTTATTTTATCTGCATCACTCAATCCTTCAATAGCACCTGGGGCTGGCGGAGTTATTTTTGTAACTGCATCATACGGTTCCAACCCTCTTGCATATCTCCAGTAAAAATCACGAAGGGTAGTATCAACATCCGTTAAAAACAATATGCTTTTGTCCTGCCTGTTGCGGATCTTGGAAATATCATCAAATGAATTAACCATGGGTTTATCAATACCTCTTGGGGCATTGCCACCCAAACCTGCACCACCACCTCTTCCGCCAAAACCTCCACCTGCTGTTGCCACAGCATTAGGATCGAAAAGCGCATGTTTTACACTATCAATTGAAATATCGCATGCGTCAATACCATAGAACCATCCACGCCAGAACCAATCCAGGTCCTCACCGCTGGCATCTTCCATGGTACGGAACAGGTCGGCAGGTGTGGGATGTTTAAATGCCCATCGTCTTGCATACTCTTTAAAAGAATAATCAAATAATTCGCGGCCCATAATCGTTTCACGAAGAATATTCAGGCCTGTTGCCGGTTTGGTATAGGCGTTAGGGCCAAAGTTGATAATGTTTTCACTGTTTGTCATAATAGGCTCCAACTGATCTTTCGGCAGGCGCATGTAACTCGCAATCGTGGATGCTGAACCTTTACGCGACGGGTATTTATTATCGTATAATTCTTCCGTCAGGTATTCAACGAATGAGTTAAGCCCTTCATCCATCCATGACCATTGGCGTTCATCACTATTAACAATCATCGGGAAAAAATTATGTCCTACTTCGTGAATAATTACCCCAAGCATTCCTATTTTGGTAGATTCGCTATAGGTGCCATCCTTCTGGGTGCGGCCATTATTAAAACAGATCATCGGATATTCCATACCGTTTGCTGCCTCAATACTTTGTGCAACTGGGTAAGGATAAGGAATAGAGAATTTAGAATATGATTTAATGGTATGCGCCACCACTTTGGTAGAGAACTTCCGGTATAAACCATATGCCTCTTTTCCATAACCGCTCATACACATTACCTTCTTTCCTTCCACATAAGCAGGCATTGCATCCCATATAAATTTCCGGCTCGATGTCCAGGCAAAATCTCTCACATTTTCTGCTTTGAAAATCCATGTTTTTTTGGCAGTGCTTTTTTGTTTCTCTGCCTTGGTGGCCTCGTCAAGCGTTACCACTTCTACCGGTTCTTTGGCAGTCTGTGCCAGGTTCCAACGGGCCATTTGTGCAGCAGATAATACCTGCGTATAATTCTGGCATTGACCGGTTCCCAATACCACATGGTCGGCAGGAACGGTAATCTGCACACTGAAATTGCCAAATGCCAAAGCAAACTCCCCACGGCCGGTGAACTGGTGGTTCTGCCATCCCTGGAAATCACTGTACACACATAAACGCGGATACCATTGTGACATGGTAAACAGACTATTACCATCTTCGGGAAAATACTCATAACCACCCCTTGTGCCGGGGAACTGACCTGCACGGTCAGGTATTTTATAACTCCAATCAAGATTAAATACAAATTTCTGTCCTGGCTTAAGTGCCATTGGTAAATCAATACGCATCATGGTTTTATTGATGGTGTATTTTAAAGCTTTGCCGGTGGCATCGGTAAGTTTGGTAATAATATCACCATACCCATTATCAATTTTCTGGCCCTCCAACCTATCAATCGTAGAGGTAGTTACTGATTTACCCATGGTGGATGCATCCTGGTAATTGGCATTATTCACTGTACTGTGTTCATTCTCGTCTAACTGCAGCCAGATATAAGTTAATACGTCTGGTGAATTATTATAATAAGACACTGTTTCACTTCCTTTTAATTTGAGATTGGGTTCATCCAATTCGCATTTGATATCGTAATCGGCACGTTGTTGCCAATATTTGGGGCCGGGTGCACCACTTGCGGTGCGATACTCATTTGGCGTAGGAAGTATGGTACCCAACTGCTCAAACTTGTTACCGTGGTTTGAAGTGGGGTTGTTCAGGATATTCTGTGTATTGCCTGCAAAAGCACTACACATTAACATAGAAAGGAACAGTAATTTTCTCATGGTATTCTCAGTTTATTATTGGAAAAATTCTTTCAATTACCATCTGAAGTGCTAAAGCAAAAATACCCCCGGTTACATATAAGAGATATTCCCTGCGGTTGCATTTCAAAATAGTTACGAATATAAATGAAATCAGTAAAACTCCGGTCACAATCAGCAATTGGCCAGCTTCGAGGCCCACATTAAAAGCAAGCAATTGGCGAACTACATTCTGATCGGTACCCAAAAGGCTTTTAAGGTAGCTGCTGAAGCCCAATCCATGCACCAATCCGAAGAATAAGGCCAGGAAATAGATGATGGGGAACCGGCTTTTAAACACAAATTTTTTAACGAAAAGGTTACTTATGGCTGTAATGACAATCGTAAGCGGGATGAGGAACTCAATCCACTTTACCGAATACTGTACCAGGTTATAAACACTCAGGGCAAGGGTAATAGAATGCCCGATGGTAAAAGCGGTTATTAAAATAAGGATTTTGCGCCAATCAGCGAACTGGTATCGTAGGCATAGGGCCATCACAAAAAGTATGTGATCCATTCCTTTCAGGTCGGCGATATGCTTATACCCTATCTCGAAATATAGTCCGAAATCATTCATGTGCAGGGTGTTAAATTAATGCTGACATTTGTAGTAATAAAAAAAGATGGTTGAATGGTAAATATAATGGTTCAATGGATGATGACGGGCCTGGTAGCCGTAATGCACCCTTTTTTCGTATCGGTTATTGAAATTAACCACAACCAGAAAGAGGCTACAGTAGAAATCAGTGTGCGGGTGTTTACGGAGGACCTCGAAAAAACTCTGCAGAAATATACTACGGTAAAACTCGATATCATCAATCCGGCAGATAAGGTTTTTTTAGAAAAACAGATCAGTAATTATATCATACAGAAAATAAAATTAAAGATCAATGGCCGGGCTTCTGTTCTTAATTACATGGGGTATGAGATACAAAAGGAAAGTACCTGGACCTATTTTGAAATAACCAAAGTACCCGAAGCAAAAAAAATAGAAGTTGATTGCAGCTTATTGTTTGATTTTGAAAAGAGTCAAACCAATATTTTTCATGTGAAAAGTAAGGGAGTAGAGAAAAGTTTTAAATTAGATTACCCGGCGA
>JANXUL010000020.1 GCA_025356235.1 Bacteroidota bacterium | reverse complement strand
CCTAAATTTTATCGGCTGATAGAAAAAAGCGGCTTCCCCGAAAATAAGATCACACTGATTGGTGTTGACCGTGCAAAAACCGCACCCAATGATCTGCACACAAAATGGAAAATCACCAATGTGCCTACTTTCATTATTGTAAAAAATGGTAAGGAAGCAGGGCGTGTTGTTGAGTATGGCAAAACTGGGAATATTGAAAAAGAGTTGGGAGAGATTGTAATGGCATTATAAACCTATCCGGGGATTTTAAGATTAGAAATTTCGAAATAGAATAAGATTAAAGCTTAGGACTATCCTTAATAACAATATCTGTATTTGCCGCGGCCAACTCAAGGCAACTCTTCTCCAGCAGTTCAATAATTTCAAGATTTACAGCTTCGCGCAGTGTATTAAATTCTTCCACTGATTGTTGCATGGTGGTAAAATAATCTACCGTTACAATATGCGCATTCTTACCTGTGTCCATCAGGTAAACGATCCTGTTTTCAATATCCGGCTTTTCAAGAATCGTTTTAAGAGCCGGGGTTAATGCTTTAAGCTGTTGAGCGGTGGCTTGTAATCCAAGTTCCAGTCTTAATTCAACATGACGTTGGTTCCGCAGTGTGATATTGTCAACAATCGTATCAACCATTTGCTTATTTGGAACCGATATATACGTTTTGTCTGTTGTCCGGATACGTGTACTGCGTAAGCCTATCCGTTCAATTGTGCCGCTAAATCCATTCACTTTTACCAGGTCCCCGGTAATAAACGGCTTATCAAAAAAGATGATAAAAGATGCGATCAGGTTTTCCATACTCTCCCTGGTTGCAAGCGCGATTGCTGCGCCTACAATACTTAAACCGGTTAGCAGGTTGCCAATATGTTTATTAAATGAAAAGCGAAGTACCAGTAATACGCCGATCATCACGAGGATAACTTTAAAAAAATCTTTAAAGAAAACAATGAGTTGGTTATCCGTTTGATCGGCGGTGAGATTAGCTTTTTCTTCGAGTATCATAGCAACAAAATCAATCACCCGTAAACAGAGCCAGATAAATACAATGATTAGGGTGCCCGCTGCAAACGAATCAATCAGTTGGCCGAAGGTGATATGGTAAATTGTAAAATTGAACGCCTGCGGAAACTTCAATTTATCAATAGCTATAATGGATATCAGTAATACCAAAACCATGTCTAATGGCTGAACCACCAGGTCTAAAAAAGACTGGCGGGCAATATTCTTTGCTGCTTTGGCAACCAGTTTGTATAAAAGTTTTGCTAAATATTTTGAAACAAGCCGTTTAATTAACAGTGCGGAAAGAATAATGCCGACTACATATAAATAGTTCTCAATGGAATTATTAAATATTTGCTGTTGTAAGAATTTTTCCATGTTTGTAAGTTAGAAACCTTCATTGTTATCATTCCCATTTATGCAGTTGCATATCGTTACCGTTAAAACTCGCATAGGTAAAGTTGCTTATCCAATCGCCCAGGTTGATGTATCGGCTGGTGGCAGCAAGGGTACAATCAATGGGTAAATGCCGGTGTCCAAAAATAAAATAATCAAAATGCTGTTGTTGAAGTATTTCTTTGCAGTAAATGATCAGCCATTCATTTTCTTCACCCATAAATATTTCATCAGCCGCACCTGTTTTTTCCCTGCTTTTCCGGCTAAAATAATTCGCCAACCCAATTCCCCAGCTTGGGTGTAGTTGCCCGAATAACCATTGGCATACCGGGCTGCGAAATACTTTCTTAATAAATTTATATCCATGATCGCCGGGGCCTAGGCCGTCTCCATGGCCTATCAGAAAATGTTTCCCGTTCCATTCAAACTCTTTTGGCTGATGATAAACCGGGATATTCAACTCCTTCTCAAAATAGCCACTCATCCACATATCATGGTTACCAACAAATACATGTATGGGAATGCCGCTATCACTGATTTCTGCCAGCTTACCTAATAAACGTACATACCCTTTGGGCACTACTTTTTTATATTCATACCAAAAGTCGAAGATATCCCCTACAATAAATATCTGTGCTGCTGTAGGCCTGATACTTTCTAAAAAAGCAACAATTTTTTTTTCCCGTACCAGGCTGCCTGGATAATCAGGGGCACCAAGGTGAAAGTCGGAGAGGAAGTATATTTTTTTATCCGGGGCAACATTCATTAAGATCAGATTTTATTCTTTTGCTGTATATATTGCAATACATCCCCACTTTCTATTATTGGCCTGTCTTTTATATCGCCATTAAACCAATATACCCAGGCTTCGGTTGTTTGATCTTCGGTATATACATTTACTAATTCTCTCCGATACAATGCCGCTTCTCCATGTTCTGTATTTAATCCTTCGTAGTCATCCAGCTGTGCCATTGCCCACGCAAATTCATCCGGGTGATTGATCCGGTATAATTCCCCCATAATAAATACTTCTTCTTTTGCCGGAACCGCTGCCGGATAATCACCCATATCATACAATCTGCCCCTTACTTTACCTTCGGCTTCCAATGTAAAGTAACGGCTGATGTACGCATACGCAGGATGGTGGAAGCCGCTGCGCAATGAGCCATACACGAATATCTGACTATTAGGATGTTCCATAAACTGAGTGCTTCATTTAGTTGTCAACCAAAAAACAAAATACCTCTTTTGGACCATGCACGCCTACCACCAATGTTTTTTCAATATCGGCAGTCCTGCTGGGACCCGTCGCCAGCGTAACCATGGAAGGAAATTGTTGACCATACCCTTCGCGTAACTGCTGCAGGCCATCTTCAATATCATATACCAGTTGTTTGGTGTAGGCAATGCAAATATGCACCGGCGCATACACACTAATGGTTCTTCCGCTGAGTTGTGCGCTGCTCATTACCATGCTGCCCGTTCTGGCTATCAACGATTCACAACCGGTGATGGCCGCATCACAAACCGCTACATCATCCGAATAAACAGTTGAGAACCCAGCATTAGACAGTTTGGTTTTTAATTCGGTTTCCCTGTTGTATATTTTTGTCCACTTACGTTGTGCGATCAACGTCTGCAACTGGCTCACCAGTTCCTGTTCATTGGCACAAAAAGAAAAACGCCCCTGCAATTTGCTGAAGTTTTCTGCGAATTCTATTTCCAGTTCCTGCTTAGACGGCTGGTAAACACTTTGTGTGCCTTCACTGGCGGGAAAGGGAACAGGCACTGGTTGTGCCAGTGCCTGCTTTATTTTTTTAAGGATATTTTCTCTAGATGTATTTGCCATTATCCAATGATAGATGTTTCATCAGCTGATTTACCCGGTTCAAATGTCTGCTCGCCAACCGTATGGCCATTGCTTTGTTCAGGTTCTATTTCCAGTAATTTCTTTTCTTCAAAAGGGCGTTTGCCAATCAGTTCTTCCACATCGCTTTTATGCAATACTTCTTTATCAAGCAGTTCTTTCGCCAGTATTTCTACCTGCTGTTTTTTCTCGGTCAGTAATTTGAGTGTTTTTTGATAGGCTTCATCGATGATACCCCTTACTTCTTCATCAATGATCTTACCGGTTTCTTCACTGAAGGGTTTGGTAAATGTATTTTCCTGGGTAGGATCGTAAAAACTTACATTACCAACTTTGCTGTTCATACCATACGCGGTAACCATGCTGTAGGCTATCTTGGTTATCTGCTGCAGGTCGTTCGCGGCTCCTGTTGATATTTTGCCGAAGAAAATTTCTTCTGCAGCACGGCCACCTAATGTCATACATATCTGGTCCATCAACTGGTCGGTGTTGTATAGGTATTGTTCTGTAGGCGTGTATTGGGCGTAACCCAATGCCGCTGTACCGCGTGGTACGATAGTTACTTTTAATAATGGATAAGCATGTTCCAGGAACCATCCGCAAACCGCATGGCCTGCTTCGTGATAGGCGATGATGGCTTTTTCGTGTGGTGCTATGATTTTATTTTTCTTTTCCAAACCGCCAATCACCCTGTCTATCGCATCCTGAAAATCAATCATTTCAACAGATTCTTTTCCTTTTCTTGCGGCTATCAGTGCTGCTTCGTTACAAACATTGGCAATATCGGCACCGGCAAAGCCCGGTGTTTGTTCGGCCAGTTTATGAAGGTCTAATGATTGTGATATTTTAATCGGTAACAGGTGTACTTTAAAAATTGTTTCGCGTCCTTTCACATCGGGTTTATCTATGGATATCTGGCGGTCGAAACGTCCTGGGCGCAATAAAGCCGTATCCAATACATCGGGCCTGTTTGTTGCGGCAAGGATGATGATACCTGTATCCCCACCAAAACCGTCCATCTCAACGAGCAATTGGTTCAATGTATTTTCCCTTTCATCATTACTCATGATGGCGTTACGGCCGCGGGCGCGACCAATAGCATCTATCTCATCAATAAAAATAATACAAGGTGCTTTTTCACGTGCCTGCTTAAACAAATCACGAACACGGCTCGCACCCACGCCTACAAACATCTCTACAAAATCACTACCACTTAAGCTGAAGAAAGGCACTTGTGCTTCACCTGCCATGGCTTTGGCCAATAAGGTTTTACCGGTACCGGGAGGGCCTATCAACAAAGCACCTTTGGGTATTTTACCGCCTAATGCCGTATATTTTTTGGGGTTTTTTAAGAAATCAACGATTTCCATTACCTCTACTTTCGCTTCATCCAAACCTGCAACATCGGCAAATGTGATGTTTACTTTTGCACCTTTATCAAACAGGGTTGCTTTTGATTTTCCAATGCTGAAAATACCACCTGGGCCACCGGCTCCACCCTGGCCACCCATTTTGCGCATTAACAATACCCATACAATAACAATAAGCAGTATGGGCAACAATATATTAGTTAAAGGACCAAACCATTCAGGATCAGAGACAACTTTTGTTGGCACTTCTTCAACCGTGGGGTTGTTTTTGTATGTTTCGGAAAGCCTGTCCTGGAAGCTTTTTAAATCATTCACCTCAAACTCAAAAAGAGGAACACCTTTGGCTTTCTCTTTGCTAATGGTATTTTTAAGTTTGAGCTTGTAGAAATCTTTGTAGAGGCTATCTGGCTTAAGATACACCCGCACTTTGTCTTTATTCTTTACAAAATCCAGTTTTTCCACGTCGCCTTGTACAAGCATTTTTTCTTTGAACTCCTTCTCGTAGGTTGGCATAGCATCAGGCGTAAAATGACTGAACTGTGCAATGAGAAGTATAACAGCAATGATTGCGTATATCCAATAAATACTGAATTTAGGCCCCTTGCGAGGGCTGTCTCCTTTCTCTTGTCCGCTTAATTTTGAATTTTTATTTTCCTGTGGCATATCATTATCCCTCTGTAATAAATATTGTTTCTATGAATTAACGATTAACTGAACCTAATATTTTAAATCATTATAAATCATGCATCTGCGATACACCATCGCTCCACATTTCTTCGAGCCTATAAAATTTTCTGGCTTCGGGGTGCATTATATGCACAACTACATTTACATAATCTATCAGCACCCATTGTAATGCCTGCTTACCTTCGTGTTTATAGGGCAACTCCCCACAATCTGTTCTCACCGTGTCTTCTACAGAATCACAGATCGCTTTTACCTGTGTGGTGCTCGATGCTTCACAAACGATGAAAAAATCGGCAGAGGCTTCCGGAATTTTACGCAGGTCGAGGCTCACAATATTCTCCCCTTTCTTGTCCAATATGGCTTTGATAATGGTTTTGAAAATTTTTGAATTGCGTGTCAGCCTTGTGATGGTACTTTTTTCACGGCTTTTTAAAACAGAAAGAGGTTCCAATAATCTATCGCGTTTAGAATGATACAATTGTTTGCTTATCGGCGTCGTTACTGTCAATTACCGGATTTTTGTCCTTTTCGATAGAAACGCTATAGCCCACTGCACTAACTTCGTCAAAAATAGTAATTCTTTGCCACCCTTAGCTGCTAAAAGTACCATCGGGCAACCGTTTATAGAATTATCCGAGGTTGGAAGTACCAACATCTATGCCATGGAACGTGTGCAGGCTAATTTGGCTGCCCATGGAACCAGTTTTTTTGCGCATAATCAAACGGCCGGTAAGGGACAGCGGGGCAAAAGCTGGATTGTTGAGCCGGGAACCCATATTGCCCTGTCGGTAATTGTGGACTGTTCCTTCCTTTCTTTATCCAACCCTTTTCCGATAAGTGTGATGGCCGCGGTAGCGTGTCATGATTTTTTCAGTCGGTATGCCCCGAGCGAAACTTATATTAAATGGCCAAATGATCTCTATTGGCGTGACAGAAAGGCAGGGGGAATTTTAATCGAAAACCAGGTAAGGGGTAATATATGGCAGTGGGGGGTAGTGGGGATAGGTATAAATCTTAACCAGGCGGGGTTTCCGGATTCGTTGCTAAACCCTGTTTCACTTAAACAAATAACCGGCAGGCCTTTTAACACGGTTGAGATGGCCAAGGAGCTTTGCAGCGATTTGGAAAAACGGTATCAGCAATTAAAGCATGGGGGGGATGAAGATTTACTTACCGAATATACCCATCACCTGTTTATGTGCGGACAGGAAGTAAGATTAAAAAAAAACAATATGGCTTTTCCTTGTTTTATTAAAGGTGTTTCTGCAGGGGGTGAACTGCTTGTTTCCGGATGCATGCAGGATAGTTTTCGTTTTGGTGAAGTGGAATGGGTTGGGAATATTGAATATTGAACAAGGATTGTTGATTGTTGAAGTATTTGATATTTTCAAGAAGCGGTTAGTGCTGGATAATTTTTTCGAGGAGTTGGTTTTTTTTGTCTTGTGCGAGATACACTTCGGCATCATTGTTCATAATAAGGAGAAAATCTTTTTTGTCTACCTTTTTAATATGGTTCAGGTTAACGATAAAGCTGCGATGTGTTCTGAAAAAAGGGCCACTGTTTTCAAGGTATTCGAAGTCAATCAATTTTTTGGTAATGGTCAGCACACCGTGTGAGGTGGTATAAAAACGGGTATAGCTTCCCTCTGCCTGCATGTAAATGATGTCGTCCATACGCACCACGAAAATGGTTTCCGCAGTTTGCAGTACAATCTTTTTATCGATTTGATTAGTAAAATTTTCTTTTAGTACTTTGTATTGGCGGGTTTCGTTTACCGGTTCATCGAGGTTTAATTTTTTTAATGCCCTTTCCATGTGCTCCAGCCGCACCGGTTTTAAAATATAATCTACCGCGGAAGTTTCAAACGCCCGCAGCGAGTGTTCACTATAGGCTGTTACAAAAATAATTTTGAA
>JANXUL010000282.1 GCA_025356235.1 Bacteroidota bacterium | reverse complement strand
CTCAAACCCAAAGGGATATTCCTGTTTACGGAACTACGCATGCAGACCACCTCACTATTGATATTCCTTGTGCCACACCCATGAGCGATATTATGGTACGGGGAAATTATGAATATGAAACAGGCATCCAGATCATCAATTGTTTACAGGAACGAAAACTGAATTATGAAGAAGTGGAAATGATATTGGTAAGTAATCATGCATCTTTTACCTGGGGCAAAACACCGGGTAAAGCTGTATACAACAGTGCTGTGCTGGAAAATATTGCACAAATGGCTTATCTCACAGAACAGATAAGAAATGATTCACCCCGCTTACAGGAATCAGTAATACAAAAACATTTTGAAAGAAAGCATGGCCCCGATAGCTACTACGGACAATCCTAAACCGACTTATAAAAAGTATACATGAAAAAACAAATCTTCTTATTACTTATCCTGTCATTTTTTTTATTTTCCTGTAATAACAACAGTACTAAAAATGAGGAAGCCACTACCATGAAATACAGTATTACAGAAAAGCCGTTTGGCATATTTGAAAATGAAGCGGTAACGCAATACACACTTACCAACCCCAATGGTATGCAGGTAAGCATCATCAATTACGGGGGAACAGTAACTAATATACTAACACCTGATAAAGATAAAGTAATGGGCGATGTTGTGCTGGGCTTCGATTCGTTGGCGGGCTACCTGCAAAAAGGCAACCCGTATTTCGGATGTTTGGTAGGACGTTATGGAAACCGCATCAACAAAGGGAAATTTGTATTGGATAATATTGCATATCAACTTCCCTTAAATGATCATGGCAATACATTACATGGCGGAGTGAAAGGCTTTGATAAAGTAGTTTGGCAGGCAACCAAACTTAGCGGCGATAGCAGCCTGCAATTAACCTATACCAGTAAAGACGGTGAGCAGGGTTTCCCGGGTAACCTTAAAGTTAAAGTAGTGTACACCCTTACGGCCGATAACGCATTGCAGATCGCTTATACGGCTACTACGGATAAAGCAACACCGGTAAACCTTACCAATCATTGCTATTTTAATCTCTCCGGCGGAAAAGAACCAACGATACTCAGCCATGTGGTAACCATTCATGCCGATAAATATACCGCAGTAGATAGCCTCCTCATCCCAACAGGTAAACTACCTGATGTAAAAGGAACACCTATGGATTTCACCACTGGCAAATCTGTTGAAAAAGACATCGCTTCAGTAAAAGGGGGGTATGATCATAACTGGGTGCTGAACAAAGCAGGCAAGGGCTTGGAACTGGTCGCAAACATATACGATGCGGCCACCGGCAGGAACCTGGAAGTGCTAACTGCAGAGCCCGGCCTGCAGTTTTACACCGGTAATTTTTTAGACAGCACATTGAAAGGGAAAAATAATTGGGTGTACGGAAAACACGCTGCGCTTTGTTTGGAAACACAACATTTTCCTGATGGCCCTAACCAGCCATCTTTCCCTAATACTATCTTGAAACCTGGTGAAACGTATCAGCATACAACTGTATACAGGTTTTCAGTAAAATAATTTTTTAATCTGGCAGAAATGAGGAAGATTCTTTTTGTAAAAATCATTCCGTAACTGAAATGCGATAAAAAAACCTGATATGATTGACCTGAAAAAAAAAGAAGTATGGTTTGTTACAGGCAGCCAGCACTTATATGGTGAAGAAACATTGCTGCAGGTAGCTGAGCATTCTAAAACGATTGCAGCTTCTTTAAACGATACGGATGAGATACCTGTAAAAATCATTTTTAAACCCACCGTAAAATCAGCCGATGAAATTTATGCAGTATGCATGGAAGCCAATACTACAAAGGATTGTATAGGTATCATCGCCTGGATGCACACTTTCTCACCGGCAAAAATGTGGATAGGCGGATTGAAAATACTAAACAAACCACTGCTGCATTTCCACACCCAGTTCAACAGAGATATTCCATGGGCTACCATTGATATGGATTTTATGAACCTTAACCAATCTGCTCATGGCGACCGTGAATTTGGTTTTATCATGAGCCGTATGCGTCTGAACAGAAAAGTAGTGGTGGGTCATTGGCAGGATCCAGAATCGTTAGGAAAAATAAATGCCTGGACAAGGGCCGCTTGCGGATGGAACGATTGGCAAACTGCAAAATTTGTACGCTTTGGCGATAACATGCGCAATGTTGCGGTGACTGAAGGTGATAAAGTAGAAGCGGAAATTAAATTCGGTTACAGTGTTAATACTTACGGTGTTGGCGATCTGGTAAAAGTGGTTAATGAAACAACAGATAAGCAAATTGATCAGCTCGCAGAAGAATATGCTTCCAGCTATACATTAATGCCCTCTTTGCTAAAAGGTGGCGAACAGCACCAGTCATTGCGCGAGGCTGCTAAAATAGAAATTGGTCTGCAAGCTTTTTTAGAAGCCGGAAATTTCAAAGGCTTCACCGATACGTTTGAGGATCTGAACGGCCTTGTACAGTTACCAGGCATATCTGCACAACGTCTCATGGCCAAAGGCTTTGGTTTTGCAGCAGAAGGCGATTGGAAAACGGCTGCCCTGGTGCGCGCCATGAAAGTAATAGGCAGCGGTTTAAAAGGCGGTAACAGTTTCATGGAAGATTATACCTACCATTTTAATCCCGATAACCGGATGGTATTGGGCAGCCATATGCTGGAAATATGCGAAAGCATTGCAGATGGTAAACCCAGTTGCGAAATACATCCATTGGGTATTGGTGGAAAAGCAGATCCGGTTAGATTGGTATTTAACTCAGCTCCCGGCCCCGCACTCAATGCATCCATCGTTGATATGGGCAACCGTTTCCGTTTATTGGTAAATGAAGTGATTGCAGTAGCCCCTATGCAAATGATGCCAAAGCTTCCCGTAGCCAGGGTATTATGGAAACCATATCCAAACATGCATACCGGCTGTGCCGCGTGGATATTGGCAGGCGGCGCACACCATACCTGCTACAGCCAGAACCTGACGAGCGAACATTTGACTGATTTTGCAGAGATGGCAGGTATTGAACTAGTAATGATAGACAAAGACACACAGATACCACAGTTTAAAAACGAATTGCGGTGGAATGAAATGTATTATAGATAGTGAGTAGTGAGTTGTGAATGGTGAGTGTTCGACAATGGCATTTATCCGGGTATTTTTTAATATTCACATCTCACAATTCAGGATTCCTTTCAAAAAAACCAACATTCACATACCAAACAATCGCCATTATGAAGTCATTGCAAACCGCAGATTACCTTGTTTTCCTCTTCTACTTTATCGTAGTTGCTACTTATGGATATTGGGTGTATCGCCGTAAGAAAAAAGCAAGTACTACCGCGTCGCATGATTATTTTCTGGCCGAAGGTTCACTTACCTGGTGGGCCATCGGTGCATCATTGATCGCATCTAATATTTCTGCTGAACAAATGATCGGTATGAGTGGTAATGGGTTTAAAATGGGATTAGCTATTTCGACTTACGAATGGATGGCGGCAGCAACCTTAATGATTGTTGCGATATTTTTTATCCCTGTCTATCTAAAAAATAAAATATACACCATGCCGCAGTTTCTTAACCAACGGTACAACAGTACGGTGGCTATGATCATGGCGGTATTCTGGTTATTATTATATGTGGTGGTAAACCTTACCTCTATTTTATATCTGGGCGCATTGGCCATTCACGCTATTTCGGGGTTGCCTTTGTATTTATGTATGGTATTCCTTGCAGGTTTTGCGATCATTATCACATTGGGTGGCATGAAAGTAATTGGTTACACAGATGTGATACAGGTATTCTTTCTCATCGTGGGCGGATTAGCCACAACCTATCTCGCACTTTCATTGGTCTCCGATAAATTTGGTGGTAATGGGGTTTTTGACGGACTCAAATTGCTTGCCGATAAAGCAAGTGACCACTTTCATATGGTACTGAAAAAAGATAATCCGAATTACATTAGTCTCCCGGGTTTAACCGTGCTGATCGGTGGTATGTGGATCGTGAACCTGAACTATTGGGGCTGTAACCAATACATTACACAGCGTGCCCTGGGTGCCGATTTGAAAACTGCGCGCAGTGGCCTCCTCTTTGCGGCATTCCTGAAATTATTGATGCCTGTTATTGTGGTATTACCGGGTATTGCTGCGTATGTATTATATCAGAATGGTGGATTTCATGAAGAAATGATGTTGAATGGAGAGATTGTTCAGGATAATGCTTATCCAACCATGCTTAATCTCTTAGGACCAGGATTGAAAGGGTTGGCCTTTGCTGCATTAACCGCCGCAATAGTTGCTTCACTTGCCGGAAAAGCAAACAGTATTGCCACCATTTTTACGCTGGATATCTACAAGAAAAAAATAGATCCTGATGCAAGTGAAAAGAAAATGGTCGGGGTAGGAAAAATAGCTGTAGTAATGGCTTTGATTATCGGCGTAATCATTGCACCTTTTATGGGCATTGATAAAAAAGGGGGCTTTGAATTTATCCAGGAATATACAGGCTTTGTATCACCGGGTATTTTCGCCATGTTCATACTCGGGTTCTTCTGGAAGAAGACCACTTCTAATGCCGCTTTGTTTGCAACAGTGGGTGGTTTTGTATTCTCCATCTTCTTCAAGTTCCTTCCCAAAATAATGAACCTTGCTTTCCTTCAACCCATGGGGTTTGCGGCAAAGAACAATGATGGTATTTATGAGATACCATTCTTAGACCGTATGGGTTTTGTATTTGTACTTTGTATAGCAGGTATGTGGATCATCAGCATCATAGATAATAACAGGGGCGTTGAAGCAAAAGGACTCGAAATTGACAGAAGTATGTTCAAACTCAGTCCTGCCTTCACAGTGGGTGTATTAATTATCGGCGGAATACTAACAGCCCTATACACGATTTTCTGGTAGTACAAGTTCAAACTAATACATAATGAATGTTGAATTTTAATTGAGTAGTCATTTAAAATTCAACATTTAAAATAAAACTTATGATGCAACAAACCATGCGCTGGTTCGGTCCCGATGATCCGGTAGGGCTTTGCGATATCCGGCAATCTGGGTGTACCGGTGTGGTTACTGCCTTGCACCATATTCCTGTTGGTGATGTATGGGGTGTTGAAGAGATCAACAAACGAAAAGCAGTTATTGAAGCGGCAGGCATGTCATGGACAGTAATAGAAAGTTTACCTGTTCATGAAGATATAAAAAGGCAATCGGGTAATTACCTGCAATGGATCGAAAATTACAAACAGAGTTTACGAAATGTTTCTGCCTGCGGACTGAAAGTAGTCACCTATAATTTTATGCCGGTACTCGATTGGGTGCGTACAGATATCATGTACAACATGCCCGATGGGAGCAAAGCATTGTACTATGAAAAATCAGCTTTTATTGCCTTCGATATTTTTTTATTGAAACGCCCCGGTGCAAAAAAAGAGTATTCACTGGATGAAATAAAAAAAGCTACCGAAAGGTTAGCTGTTATGACTGATGAAGAGAAAAGTACTTTATTTAAAAATGCCTTACTGGGGTTACCGGGAAGCAAAGAACAGTTTACTCCCGAACAGATAATGACTGCATTAAAAACCTATTCCGGAATTGACAGGGCAAAACTGAAAGAACATTTATTTTATTTTTTACGGGAAGTGGTGCCTGTTGCTGAAGCATGCGGTTTGCAAATGGCTATCCATCCCGATGACCCACCCTTTCAGGTACTGAGCCTTCCCAGAATAATGAGTACCGAACAGGATGCTAAAGACATTATTGAAGCAGTACCATCGCCCGCTAACGGACTATGTTATTGTACCGGTTCTTTAGGCGTTCGAAGTGATAACGACCTGCCCGGAATGATCCGCCGTTTAGGCGATCATATCCATTTCATTCATTTACGAAGTACGAAAGGGGATGACCATGGTAATTTTTTCGAAGCCGATCACCTTACCGGCGATGTAGATATGTATGCGGTGGTAAAAGAGCTCGTATTACTTATGAAACGAAAAAGCATATCCATCCCCATGCGCCCCGATCATGGGCACCAGATGCTGGATGACCTGAAAAAAACAACTTATCCCGGCTATAGTGCTATCGGCCGGTTAAAAGGGTTAGCTGAATTACGGGGACTTGAATTAGGTATTGTAAGATCTCTCTAATCCCTCACCTAGCCCATCGTAGCTTTCGCTAAGGAGAATCGGCAACTTAATAAATTGCAAGCGTAACGCCACCATATTTGGATGAGTTTACGTTTTTTTGAATTGAGGATTACTTATATTTAATAGTTAGCACAACGCCTAGACAACGTCTTTAACTCAAATAAATAAACGTAATGACATTTTCAAAATTTTTAGCACTGTCCGTCTTTGTTAGTTTGAAACTCTTCGTTAATACAAATTCAATAGCTCAGAATACAAATGCTACAACTGCAAAAAAAGCGCAGGGTAAAACCTCGCTGGCATCCTACGAAAAATATATTGATGACAAGATGGATACCCACCTAAAAGAATTTATTGAGTTGGTATCTATTCCAAGTATCTCTTCTATCCCATCACACAAACCCGATGTGGCAAAAGCGGGTGCATGGATCGTGAATAAGTTAAAAGCCATTGGTATCACAACCGCTCAACTCATACCCACAGAAGGAAATCCAGTGGTGTATGGCAGTTGGAACAAAGCGCCCGGAAAACCAACCGTTTTAATTTATGCGCATTACGATGTACAACCCGTAAAAGAATCTGAATGGGACAATCCTCCTTTCGCCCCGGTAGTAAAAGGTGGAAAAATATTCGGTCGCGGTGCCAGTGATGATAAAAGTGGCGTTATGACAAGTATCTGGGCGGTGGAAACCCTACTGGGTAAAGACGGAAAACTGCCGGTTAATGTAAAATTTTTGTTTGAGGGCGAAGAAGAGATCGGCAGCCCGAATTTTAAAAACTTTCTTGAAAAAAATAAAGAGCTATTGCAGACAGATTTTGCAGTAACGGCCGATGATATACAATATAGTGAGAAGGATCCTGCGATAACGTTGAGTTTAAGAGGTGCTGCACAATTAGAGTTTAGTGTAAAAACGGCCAATACAGATGCGCATTCCGGCCAATTTGGTGGTAAAACACCTAATGCGGTAGTGGCCATGTCTCAGATCATTGCTTCGTTGTATGATAAACTGGGCAATGTAGCCGTTGAGGGATTTTATGATAAAGTAGTACCGGTTACTGCACAGCAAAAAGAAATGATCAAAAGAATACCGTATGATCCTGCTAAGGATATGAAAATATTAGGCACTACCGCCGAAGTTGGCGACCCGGCTTACTCGTCGCTTGAACGGATCTGGTATCGGCCTACACTTGAAATAGTGGGTATGCAGGGCGGTTATACTGCTGCAGAGGGCCACTCAAATATTATTCCTGGCAATGCCATGGCTAGAATTACCTGCCGGTTAGTAAACAATCAATCCGGCCCGGAAATTATTGATCTGATCGTAAAACACATCAACAAAAATTGTCCGGCTGGGGCTACGGTTACTTATAAATATAAAGCCGGTTATGCAAAACCGATGAAATATCCGAATGATACAAAGGCCTTTCATTATGTGGCAGATGCTTTATCGGAGGTATATGGGAAACAGCCTTTACAAATGGCTACCGGGGGTAGCGGCGGGGCTATGTTATCTTTCAAGGAAACGTTAGGCGTGTATGCCTACTCATTGGGTTTTGAACTGCCCGATGAAAAATGGCATGCAGCCAATGAATTTTTCCGGGTATCCAGTATTCGCAGAGGGCAACTGATTTATTGCTATTATTTACAACATCTGGCTGATGAAGAAAGTAAATTGAAAAAGTAAAAGGATTACTCAAAACCTTCGTCATTGCGGGGAACGAGCGTGTCCGTCGCCGTTTCAGCGATGTAGGAAGCAATCTGTGCTTTTATTTTCAGCAACGTAATAAATGATGTGTGAGAAGTCACCTGATTTGGGTGGTGTTACTCTTTTTTTGATTGAAGTTGGTTGACCGAAAATCCTGCCTTCTATTGTGCTTCATTCTATGCAAAGCCCCATAAAAATCGAAAATTTCTTGTTCAACATTCAATATTTTACTATATGACCCCTTCAAAAGGCCTGAAATCAACGATTCTCATCTAAAAATTACCCAAATTCCTTCCTCATATCGCCCCGAAATACTACCTTTGCTGCCCCGAAATAAAACCATCGGGTTTTGTATGAAATTCATTAACAAACAACTAAACGCAGATGCACAGGAGAACGGCGGCGCTGAAACAGCACCGGAAGTTACTACTGCGACAACAAATGCACCTGAAGCTGATACTGCCTTGGTAGCTGAAGCTGAAGTGAAAGCTGCTCCAGTAGCCGTAGCTGAGCCGGTAATTGAAACCGCGCATGATGATTTTGACTGGACTATTGACAAACGTAATGTGAGTCATTATGCCGAAACTGAAAGAGTGAAGTACGATAAAGTGTATGATGAAACTTTCGTACAGATTGAAGATGCTGAGATCGTAAGAGGATCGGTGGTTGCTTTAACAAAAACAGATGTTGTGATCAATATCGGTTTTAAAAGTGATGGCCTCGTTTCTTTAAACGAATTCCGCGATGTACAGGGATTGAAGATCGGTGATGAAGTGGAAGTGATGGTGGTAGAAAAGGAAGACAGGTTAGGTAACCTGCACCTGAGCCGCAAATCAGCCCGCATTTTCCGTGCGTGGGAGCGTATTGTGGAAGTACACAAAACGGGTGAGGTAATTACCGGAACCGTTACCAGCAAAACAAAAGGTGGATTAATCGTTGATGTATTCGGTATGGAAACATTCCTGCCGGGTTCTCAGATTGATGTGAAGCCTGTAACTGATTACGACCAGTTTGTAGGTAAGACCATGGAGTTCAAAGTAGTGAAGATCAACGAAGCCATTAAGAATGCCGTTGTATCGCACAAAGCTTTGATAGAAAGTGATATTGAAGCACAACGTGCAGAGATCATGAGCAAACTCGAAAAAGGACAGGTATTGGAAGGTGTGGTGAAAAACATCACAGATTTTGGTGCGTTTATGGACTTAGGCGGTTTGGATGGTTTGTTGTACATCACCGATATTTCATGGGGCCGTATCTCTCACCCGAGCGAAGTGGTGAAGATGGACCAGAAATTACAGGTTGTGGTATTGGATTTCGACGACGACAAAAAACGTATCAGCTTAGGCCTGAAACAATTGACCCCGCATCCTTGGGATGTGTTGCCTGAAGGTTTAGCCGAAGGCTCTGTTGTAAAAGGTAAAGTGGTAAATATTGAAGATTATGGTGCATTCCTGGAAATTCAGCCTGGTGTTGAAGGACTGGTACACGTATCTGAAATCACCTGGGCCAATACCCCGATCAATGCGAAGGAATTCTTCAAATTGGGCGATGAGTACGAAGCGAAAGTGGTAACCTTAGACAAGGATTCACGTAAAATGAGCCTTAGCATCAAGCAAATGAGCCAGGATCCGTGGAACACGATTGAAACCAAATTCCCCGAAGCAAGCAAGCACAAAGGCCTGGTGAAAAACATCACCCCTTATGGCGTATTTGTTGAACTGGAGCCAGGTATCGGCGGTATGATCCATATCAGCGACCTGAGCTGGTTAAAGCGTTTCAACCACCCAACAGATTATACCAAAGTGGGCGAGCAGATTGATATCATTATCTTAAGTATTGATAAAGACAACCGCAAACTGCAGTTAGGACATAAGCAACTGGAAGAAGATCCCTGGAATGCACTGGAAGATACCTTCGCTATAGGTACTATCCATGAAGGTACCGTTACCCGTAAGGATGATAAGGGCGCTTTGGTACAATTGCAATATGGTCTGGAAGGATTTGCACCTAACCGTCACCTGAATAAGGAAGATGGCAAACAGGTTCAGGCCGATGAAACTGCCAGCTTTATGGTGATTGAATTCGATCGCAATGAAAAACGCATCGTTTTAAGTCACGCCCGTATTTGGGAGCAGCAGGAAGCAGATGTGAAAGAAGCTGCCAAGAAAGAGGCCAAAGTTGACTCTGATAACACCAAGAAAGCGGTGAAAAACATCCAGGCTAAAGTAGAAAAAGCTACTTTGGGTGATTTGGGTGCTTTAGCAGAGATCAAAGCCAAATTACAGGAAGGGGAAGATGACGCTAAGTAGTTGACCTTCTTTTAAATAGTCACAAAAAGGCTGCCTTATTCAACTAAGGCGGCCTTTTTAGGTAGACACTGGAAGCTGAATACTCGATTATAGATAAAACAAGCATCCAGTATCCAGCTCACCCTTTTTGTGTAATTCTTAACTACCCGGAAGCCTAAACAAGAATCGGAGTTTATAAATTGCCCGCAAATAACTAATTTTGCCAACTTGTATGAATAGGATCGTTCTCATTTTATTATCGGTAGTACTGCTCACGTCTTCTTGTTCCACTAAGTTTGGAAAGATTATGAAGAGCAAGGATTATGAGTACAAATACAAAATGGCTGAACAGTACTACGCAAGTAAGAATTATAATTATGCGCAACAGCTCTTTGAAGATATATTCCCTTATGTAAAAGGTTCCACGCGGTATGAGGATATGTACTATAAGTTCGCATTCTCTTATTACTACCAGAAAGACTATCTGAACGCGGAAAACCTGTTCAAAAGTTTTGTAGAAAATTTCCCTACCAGTACCAAAGGCGAGGAGTGCGATTATATGCGCGCCCTATGTTATTATAAACAATCGCCCAAAGTAGAACTGGACCAGACCAATACCAATAAAACCATGCAGCTGATGCAGGCTTTCATCAATACGCATCCCAGTTCTACCAGATTGAAAGATGCAACTGATATCATTGATAAATGCCGGGAGAAACTGGAGCTCAAAGAATTTAAAAGTGCTGAACTGTATTATAACCTCGGCTTCTACAAAGCCGCTGCCATTGCATTTGCGAATGTATCTGATAATTTTCCGGACTCTAAAAAAGCTGATGAGTATAAACTCTTAACCATTAAAGCATATTACAAATATGCAGAAATGAGTTACGAAGAAAAACAGAAAGAAAGGTTTGAAAAAGTTTTGTCAGAATGCAATGATTTCGGAGACCGGTTCAACGATAGCAAATACCTGGAAGAAGTAAATAAATACAAATCACAAACAAATAATTCTTTAAAAACCCTGAAAAAATGAGTAAACTAAGAAGGCAAATGAGCGCTAACACCGCCAGCGTAGTTGAAACCAAAAGCCTGATTGATATCAAATCAAAAACAGGGAATCTGTATGAGTCTATTGCTATTATTGCAAGAAGGGCTAACCAGATTAATATTTCATTAAGGGAAGAACTGCATAACAAACTGGAAGAATTTGCCAGCCATACAGACAGCCTCGAAGAAATTCACGAGAACAAAGAGCAGATT
>JANXUL010000279.1 GCA_025356235.1 Bacteroidota bacterium | reverse complement strand
AAAAATGAAAAAATGAAAAAATGAAAAAATGAAAAAATGAAAAAATGAAAAAATGAAAAAATGAAAAAATGAAAAAATGAAAAAATGAAAAAATGAAAAAATGAATGGCCACGCCTTTTTCTAGGCAATAATGTGTATCTGATTCAGTGATGATTATAAAGGTGCTATTGATTAGATGAAAGGCCAATCGCTTTTATAAAATACGCGGAATTAGACAATCATTGTAGGTTGCGGGTATTGTAAAGCATGTAATTAATTGAAGAGTTGTTTTGTACATTGCGTTATGACCGCGGCATCACCTTTAATTGTAACTCTCACCTTGGACCAGGTTTCGCATGAATACTTTACAAAACTGCGCACTGAATATTTTCCGGCACACTGTAATTACCTGGATGCGCATATTACTTTGTTTCATCATTTACCTGCTGGTATTCCCGGTATCACAGAAGCTTTAAAAACATTGTCAAAGAGAAGTTTGATAAAACTGGATGTAACGGGTATTAAAAATATAGGGAAAGGTGTTGCCTATATCACTTCTTCGCAGGAGTTGCTGGCGTTACATAAAAAAATGCAATCTGTTTTTGATGTTTATTTAATATCCCAGGACCGGAATAAGCTATGGCCGCATATAACCGTACAAAATAAAGTAACTGCTTACAAGGCTAAACAAACAGAACAAATACTAATACAAATTTTTAAGCCATTTTCTGTTCAGGGCATTGGCTTTTCTGTATGGATATACAGGAACGGGCCCTGGGAGCATGTAAACAATTATTTATTCGATTAAAATTAAGAATCGCTCGGCTTCTTAATTACCATGCCCACCGATGGCTTATTTCATCTACCCGATATATTATAAATAAAGAGAGAAAACTTATCGGGTTTTCTCTCTTTATTATTGAATAATTAATAATACAATTAATTACCATCTTCAGGTAAAATATCTTCTACTTTATTGGAAGAAATATCGTTGGAAGGGGCAACATAAATTGTCTGGTGATAAAATTTGGTAGAAGGTTTTACTTCATTTAGTTTTTCCTGGAAAATAGCGATGTAATTATTGTCTTTATTGTTTTTATTAAATACATCTTTCAGTTGAGAGAATAAATCTGCAGAACTGGATTCAAACACAGAGGTCTCAAGGCTAAGCAATTTGATATTTGCTTCCACAAACTGGTTCATTTCCGTATTAATAATGGTACAATGTATATTCCCTTTTACAATAGAATCTTTACAAAGGTTTACCCGCAAACTATAAACAGAGCCTTCAAATTCGCCTTCGATTTTAATATCATTACAGATAATAACACCCCGTATGATACCGGTAGGTGTGATATGAATAGTTTTTTTACTGTACAGGACGCCATGAAAATTGCCATCAAGAATAATATCGTTTTCAGAATCCAGTACCCCGGAAATATTGGTGGAGCTGGTAATAAACAGTTGCTTCTCATCCTGTGAACCCTGGGTAGAAAAACTCGAATTCGGATCGTGTAGTAATTGTTCCCTGAACTTGTTCATGCGTTTAAGTTTATGTTTTTGAAAAGCACCAAAATATTAGGATAGAAAAGTTAATAATTTCCGGCAATATATGCGTTTCCGCTCATTATTTTTTTATGATTTTTTAAAACATACACCTGTTTTCATGAAAAACGTTCAATATTGGTTATATTGAAGTCCCTATTGAACCAAAATTCATCCTATGCTATTCAAAAAATCAGAAGCGCCTGCAGAAATGCTGCCCGCAGTACAGGTAGTTTCTGGTGGTGTTTATTTTGGTATCATTAAAACGGCTTCCCCCATCCGTATTGAAGGTGATTTTAAAGGGATTATTTTCTGTACAAATAAGGTGATTATTGATAAAAAGGCTTCTGTTAATGGCGATATCCTGTGCCATGATATTGTAATCGGTGGTATGATTGAAGGCAATGTAATCTGCAAGAATAAATGTTCCCTGAACGAAGATGCTATTGTAAACGGTATTGTACGTACCTCCAAATTTGAAAACGGTGAAAATAGCTCGGTTACCGGACCGGTTTATGTAAATAAAGACAACATGAATATTGATGTGGACGAATATTATGAACTCTTTAATAAAAAAGAAACTCTTGAAAAAATAAAAGCGGAATATTTCTCCCTGCCGCAGAAACTTATATTAATCTCCTGACTTGATCGTTACTGGTAAACGTAACTTATCATAACCAGGTACATGTGGAATAACCAAATAAACCAACTCAATTATGGAAGAATTATCTGTTGAGAACCAGGATGAATTACTGTCTCTTGATTCTATAGCCCGTGAACAACTTTCTGAAGCTGCCCGCTGGGCAAGATTTTTGGCCATCATGGGATTCATAGCCTGCGGAATCATAGTTGTAGCTGGAATCTGTATGGGAATAATGTATTCTTATTTAAGTACGGTTTCTAACAGGTATAATTATTCAGGAAGAGTTATGAATACGCCAGGCAGGTCTGGGTTCATAGGATTGGTGTATATTATTATGGCGGCAATATTTTTATTCCGTTGTTTATACCTGTACCGGTTTGCAAATAAAATGAGATCAGGTTTGCAGGAGCGCAGTCAGCATGCAGTTAATGAATCATTCCTCAACCTGAAAAAAATGTTCCGGTATAACGGTATCATAACGATTGTTTTAGTATTGCTGTATGTTGTTATCCTTTTAGCAGCGCTTATTATTGCGGTGAACCGTTAGGTCATTCTTTTGGAAGGTATTTTCTCGCATTGGATTAAATTAATACAGATATTTTCTGTTAGGATCGCTGTACCTGGTTTTTAATATGCTTCATATTAGGGAGAAAGGGATATTTTTGTGTCTCTACCTAAAATCATCAACAGCGATCAATGAAGTCGAAGCTGAAGCAACTATCTGAACAACTGGAAGGCGATCTTTTTCTCGATAATACTATCCGTACTCTCTATGCAACCGATGCATCTGCCTACCGCGAAATACCTTTGGCAGTAGCGATCCCCAAAACCAATTCGGATATAGAAAAGCTGATTGATTTTACAAAGCAAAACAAGACCTCACTAATTCCCAGAACCGCCGGTACTTCTTTGGCAGGACAAGTAGTAGGTAATGGCATTATTGTAGATGTATCTAAACATTTTACCCAGATACTGGAATTAAATAAAGAACAAAACTGGGTTCGTGTTCAGCCCGGGGTAATACGTGATGAGTTGAACATGTTCCTGAAGCCACATGGGCTTTTTTTCGGCCCTGAAACTTCAACCGCTAACCGGGCCATGATTGGTGGAATGGTAGGCAACAATTCCTGTGGATCAAACTCGGTTATTTACAGAAGTACCCGCGAACATTTACTGGAAGTAAAAGTATTTTTAAGTGATGGATCAGAAGCCCTATTTAGTGAAGTATCTATTGATGATTTTCATGCAAAATGCGAACTGGATAATTTAGAAGGGGCTATTTACAAAAACCTTCGCGGGCTGTTAAGCAATTACGAAAACCAGGTGGAGATTAGGAAAGAATTTCCGAAGAAAACTGTTGAAAGAAGAAATACAGGATATGCTGTTGACCTGTTGGTGGATACTGCCCCTTTTACAGCTGGCGGCGATGATTTTAATTTCTGTTCACTGATTGCCGGTTCTGAAGGAACACTGGCATTCATCACTGAAATCAAACTGAATGTAGTGCCGCTTCCGCCTAAAGAAACGGGATTATTATGTGTGCATTTTAACAGTATTGATGAATCGTTGAGGGCAAACCTGATCGGTTTGAAATACCATCCCAGTGCCAGTGAATTGATAGACCATTATATACTGGAATGTACCAAAGGGAACATTGAACAAAGTAAGAACCGTTTTTTTGTGCAAGGCGATCCCGGTGCAATTTTAGTTATCGAATTTATACGGTCAACACGTGAAGAAATCATTGATATCACCCAAAAAGTAGAAGCCGATATGCGTGCTGCGGGATTGGGTTATCATTTCCCAGTTTTATTTGGAGAGGATACCAAAAAAATATGGACACTCCGCAAAGCCGGCCTGGGCCTATTGGGCAACCTGCCCGGCGATGAAAAAGCAGTACCTGTGATTGAAGATACTGCCGTAGATGTAAATGACCTGCCAGCGTATATCCGGGATTTTAATACGATACTTACCAAACATGGCTTGCATGCCGTGCATTATGCACATGCCGGCTCGGGTGAAATCCATTTGCGGCCCATCATCAATCTAAAAACAAAAGAAGGCAATCAATTATTCAGGACGATCGCGGAAGAAGTGGCAACACTGGTTAAAAAATACCAGGGCTCGTTAAGCGGTGAACATGGCGATGGCAGGTTGCGTGGTGAATTTATCCAGCAAATGGTGGGGGAGAAGAATTACCAATTATTACAGGCGATTAAACGCAGTTGGGATCCGGAAAATATTTTCAACCCTAATAAAATTGTTGATACGCCGCCAATGAATACTATGCTGCGTTATGAACCAGGGCAATTCACACCTGCATTTAAAAGTATTTTTCGCTTTCATAAACAGGATATTCTGCAACATGCTGAACAATGCAATGGTTCGGGCGATTGCCGGAAAACGCATTTATCTGGTGGAACCATGTGCCCTTCGTTCATGGCAACACGGGATGAAAAAGACAGTACCCGCGCAAGGGCCAATATTCTTCGCGAATTCTTGACACATTCGGATAAGCTAAACAGGTTTGATCATAAAGAGATCTATGAAGTGATGGATCTTTGTTTGAGTTGCAAAGCCTGTAAATCAGAATGCCCATCCAATGTGGATATGGCCAAGCTGAAAGCCGAGTTCCTGCAACAGTATTATGATGCTAATGGTGTACCCTTCCGGTCAAAATTGATTGCTAACTTTTCTGCATCAGCAAAACTGGGGTCGCTGATGCCTTCCACCTATAATTTTATAGTTTCCAATTCTTTCACGGGTAATTTTATCAAATGGGTTTCGGGGTTTTCCGTTAAACGGTCTATGCCAAAGTTATCCGCGGTTACTTTATTACACTGGTATGCCCAACATCAAAAAAGAGTTATTTTAAAAGGACAGAGAAAAGTGTATTTATTCTGTGATGAGTTTACCAATTACAATGATGCGCACATTGGGATAACCGCCATTTTGTTGTTGGAAAAACTAGGCTATGAAGTGGTTATCCCCAAGCATGAAGAAAGCGGCAGGACATGGCTTTCAAAAGGATTACTACGAAAAGCAAAAACGATTGCCAATAAAAATATTGCCTTATTAAGTCCGCTGATTTCTGCCTCAACCCCATTACTAGGAATTGAACCTTCAGCTATTTTAACTTTCAGGGATGAGTATCCAGACCTGTCTACAAATGAGCAGTTGGAAGCGGCTACAGAAATGGCTAAATATGTTTTTCTGATAGATGAATTTATAGCGAATGAGATAACGAATGGAAATATCAGCAAAGAGCAGTTTACCCGGGAGGAAAAATTAGTGAAATTGCATGGGCATTGCCAGCAAAAAGCCATTTCATCAATGGCTTCATCAATAAAACTTCTTTCACTTCCTGAAAATTATACCGTAGAAGTGATTCCATCCGGCTGCTGTGGTATGGCTGGTTCGTTCGGATATGAAAAAGAGCATTATGATCTTTCTATGCAGATAGGTGAATTGGTATTGTTTCCCGATGTTCGTAACCAATCCCCCGAAACCATCATCGCCGCCCCGGGCACCAGTTGCCGCCACCAGATAAAAGATGGTACAGGCAGGCAGGCATTGCATACGGTAGAAGTATTGTACCAGGCTTTAGCGTAAATTAGATTTTTTAAAAAATTTTTCTATGCAATTCAGTGTATTCTGTAACGCTGTGTTGAAAAAAAATACCCAGGCATTATTAATCATTTTCTACATAACGGCATATAAAGAGGATACATTTACTTTACCAATCCCCAAACTTATGTAGGGGGTAGTGAATGGGTTAGCATAATTCTACTAAAGTAAATTCAACCGTTCCTGTATTTTTTAAAAAATAATCGGCTGTTTCCTTCATAAATGAACAAGTATTCATTTATGTTTGCACCTTGAAACCAAGGGATGATAAAAAAACAGACCAGATATTCCAGGCTGCACTTGGATTAGTGAAAGAGAAAGGTCTTGCAGGTATAACCATGTGCGAGATAGCCAAAGAAGCAGGCATGGCAACCGGCACCCTCTATATTTATTTTAAGAACAAAGACGAGTTGATCAACATACTTTTTGCCGAATGTAGAAAAGCATCGGCAGAGAACTACTTTCAAAATTACAACGCTGCACATCCATTTAAATCAGGGTTTACGAAAGTTTGGATGAATATCCTGAAGTTCAGGATAGCTAATTTCGAAGAAGTTGTTTTTATGGACCAGTGTTATCATTCACCATTCATTAATGAGTGTACGATAAAACTGACCAGGCAAATGATCCAGTCACTTTTCAAATTAATTGAAAGAGGAAAGGATGAAAATATTTTTAAAGATGTGGATACTTTTTCACTGCTTACATTTATGATAGGAAGTATTCATGAAAGTGTAAAAAATGCGCATTATAGCCGGAAACCATTGACCAGGCCGGTTATAGCAGCCATGTTTACGATGTGCTGGGACGGAATGAAAAGATAAAATTTATCAATAGATACTAACTGACTATGAAAAGAACGGTACACTTTATATGTATTTGCTGTATGGGATTCCTCTGCAGCAATGCCCGATCCCAGTCTAAACCCGATTCGGCTTTGCGAGATGCAACCCTGGCAGGTTGTGTACAATACGCTTTAACCCATCAACCCGTTTTACAACAGTCATTGCTGGATGAAGCCATTGTGGAGAAACAGATACAGACCAAATTGGCAGAGTGGTATCCGCAACTGAATTTGAATTATAACCTGCAGCATAATTTTGAATTGCCGGTTTCTTATTTCTCAGGTGGGTACGTCAGGAATGGTACGTTTAATGCTTCTAATATAGGTCTTAACGTTACACAAAATATTTTCAATAAAGAGGTATTGCTTGCCAGTAGAACGGCTGAGGATATTCGTAAGCAAGCCAAACAAAATACAAGCTTCAACAAAATTGATGTGGCCGTAAATGTAAGTAAGGCTTTTTACGATGTATTACTAACGCAGCAACAGGTAGCCGTTTTAATGGAAGCCATTACCCGCCTTGAAAGAAGTTTGAAAGACGCGGTAAGCCAATATAAAAGTGGTGTGGCAGATAAAACGGATTATAAACGGGCCACGATTGCTTTAAACAATGCCAAAGCGCAACGCAAACAATCCTTCGACCTCATTGTAGCCAAGCTTTCTTATTTGAAACAACTGATGGGCTTACCTGAAACCTCAGCATTACTGCTGCAATACGATACCGCTTATATGGAAAAAGATGCATTAACCGATACCACATTATCCGTTCAATATGAAAACCGTATTGAATATAACCTGTTACAAACACAACAACGGTTGCAACAGGCAAGTATAAAATATTATAAATCCGGTTATGTGCCATCTATTGCTGCTTTTGGAAATTATAACCTTGCCTATCTGAACAATGATTTCGCGAAAACCTATAACCAGGGCTTTGGCAATTCCAATATTGGTATCCAGCTGGCCATGCCCATTTTCCAGGGTAATAAAAGGGTGTACCTGATACGACAGGCAGAACTGCAATCGAAGCGGGTGGATTGGGATATGGTGTTACTGAAAAACCGGGTAAACACACAGTACACGCAAGCACTTGCTATTTATAAAGGCAACCTGTACAACTATTACAGCCTGAAAGAAAATGTGGTATTGGCGGATGATGTATATAAAACATTGAACCTGCAGTATACATCCGGTATCAGAACTTACCTGGATGTGATCATTGCAGAATCGGACCTGCGTACGGCACAGCTTAACTTTTATAATGCATTGTACCAGTTATTGCAAAGCAAATTAGACGTACAAAAAGCACTGGGAACTATTCAATATTAATTCAAACATAATTCGTTTACAATATGGGAAATACAATCGTAAAAACAGGACTATTATTTAGCAGCGTATGCCTGGTCACAGCCTGCAGCAGCCCCAAGACACCTGAACAAAAAGCGCTACCACCTACACCTGTAACCGTTTACCAGGTTAAGAAGGAAAGAGCTATTTATTTTGATAATTATCCAGCTACTATTATTCCCCTTAACCAGGTTGAGTTGAAAGCACAGGTTACCGGGTATATTACGGGTGTATATTTTTCTGATGGGCAGCATGTGAATAAAGGCCAGAAATTATATAATATAGACAGGTTGCAATACCAGGCAAACTACGACCAGGCAGTAGCCAATCTCAACGTAGTAAAATCCTCATTAGCCAAAGCACAACAGGATGCTGACCGTTATAATGAATTGTTGAAGCAGGATGCAGTTGCCAAACAAAAAGTAGATTATGCTTTGGCTGATTTACAAAGTGCGAAGATGCAGGTAGCTGCGGCACAGGCTAATGTGTCGAGGCTTTCAAATGATCTGAGGTTTTCAGTCATCTATGCACCATTTGATGGAACGATCGGGATATCACTTGCTAAGACAGGCACATTGGTTACTGCCAACCAGAATGTGTTGAACACGGTTTCGTCTGATAACCCGATGGCAGTTGATATTTCGGTAGATCAAAAAGACATACCCCGTTTTATACAACTGAAACAACATCCGGGGACGGAATCAGATTCCGCTTTCACTTTATCGTTACCAGACAATACCACCTATATTAAAACAGGCCATATAAGCCTGATAGACCGCGCAGTAGACCCACAAACTGGAACGATTAAAACCCGTTTGGTATTCGCCAACAGCGGGCAACTGAAACCCGGTATGAGTATTAACGTACGTGTAAAAAATAATAATGTAGGCGAATTTATATTAGCCCCCTATAAATCTGTTGTGGAGCAAATGGGCGAATACTTTGTGTTCGTGGTAAATGATAGCAGCAAGGTATCGCAACGAAAAGTATTTCTCGGTACAAGGATCAATGATAAAGTGATCGTGAAAGAAGGATTACAGGCAGGGGATAAAATAGTAGCGGAAGGTGTACAGAAATTAAAAGAGGGTACTACCGTTAATACGGCCGCACCAAAGGCTAATAAACAATAACCAGAGAAAGTATGATCGCAAATTTATTTATCAAACGTCCGGTTACCGCTATCGTTATTTCTTTGGTGATTGTATTGTTGGGTGTTCTGTCTATCATGAACTTACCCATCAGTCAGTACCCGGAGATTACACCACCAACGGTACAGATCACCGGTAATTTTACCGGTGCCGATGCGCAAACCGTTGAGCAAACGGTAACCACGCCGGTAGAAACCCAGGTAAATGGAACGCCTGGTATGGCTTACCTGCAAAGCAACAGCACCAGTGATGGACGCACCACGATAACTGCCACTTTAAAAGTAGGAACCAATGCAGATATTGCTGCATTGGATATTCAAAACAGGGTAGGTATTGCCACGCCGCAGTTACCGGATGATGTAAAACGGCTCGGGTTAACTACACGTAAACGCAACCCGAGTATACTGATGCTGGTAGCTATGTACTCACCCAATGCTACCCATGGAGTAACTTTTCTTGATAATTATGCTAACATTTTTGTAAAAGATGCCTTGTTGCGTGTGCCCGGGGTGGGTGATATTTTTTCACGTGCCGATGATTTCAGCATGCGTATCTGGTTGCAGGTAGATAAGCTGGCGCAGTTGGGTATTACTGCCAGTGAGGTCATTGCTTCTTTGCAGGAGCAGAACCTCCAGATAGCTGCCGGATCGGTAGGTGCTCCGCCACAGAAAAGTGTGCAGGCATTTGAGTACACGGTGTTTACCAATAGCCGTTTAAGTACCGAAGAACAATTTAGGAATGTGATTGTGCGTACCAAGCCAACAGACGGATCAGTAGTGCATTTGAAAGATGTGGCGAGGATACAGTTAGGTAAATTCAGTTATGCAAGTAACTCATTTGTAGATGGCAAAAGGGGTTCATACCTGTTAGTGTACCAGGCACCCGGAAGTAATGCCATCGAAACAGCCAACGGGGTATATGCAGCGATGGAAGCATTAAAGAAATCATTTCCAAAAGATATTGATTACGTGGTTCCGTTTGAAACGGTATCGGTTGTAAAAGTATCTATTGGGGAAGTGATCACAACATTGCTCGAAGCATTGGCATTGGTGGTATTAGTTGTATTCCTCTTCCTCCAAAGCTGGCGTGCTACGTTGATCCCTGTATTGGCTATTCCGGTTTCAATCATCGGAACTTTTGCTTTGTTCATCCCATTGGGTTTTACTATCAATACCTTAACCATGTTTGGTTTTGTACTGGCCATTGGTATTGTAGTGGATGATGCAATTGTTGTGGTTGAAGCTGTGCAACATTATATTGACCATGAAAAACTATCACCGAAAGAAGCCACGTATAAAGCAATGAAAGATATCTCCGGGCCGGTAGTTGCTATCGCGTTGATATTGGCGGCAGTATTTGTTCCGGTAGGATTTATTCCCGGTATTGTGGGCCGATTGTACCAGCAGTTTGCCATTACTATTGCTATTTCTGTTTTGATATCTGCTTTCGTAGCGCTTTCCTTAACACCTGCATTGTGTTCGCTTTTCTTAAAACCCATGCATATTGATAAAAATGCAAGAGGGTTGAATAAATTTTTCTTCCGGTTTAACCAATGGTTCAGCCGGGTTACCAATTCTTATTCAGGAGGTGTGAAACGTGCCATAAAAGGTACGCCATATGTATTGGTGATATTGGTATGTATTATGGCTGGCACCGCTTTACTTTTTAAGAATAAGCCTTCCGGTTTTATTCCTACGGAAGATGAGGGCCGTTTGTTTGTTACTTACGAGTTACCCGAAGCTTCATCTACCGCAAGAAGCTTAGAAGTGCTCGACAGTATCATGGCTAATATGGCTAAAACGCCGGGTATTGCGCATTATGCTGCGTTAGGCGGATTTAATATTATTACCGGAGCCACCAAATCGAATAGTGGAACAGTATTTACGCAGTTAAAACCATGGGATGAACGGAAAGATAAATCCCTGCAACTGGCCGCCATTATTGCTGATGTGCAAAAAAGATTGTCGTCTATCAAAGGCGCTAATATACTGGCCATATCGCCTCCCGCAATTCCGGGCCTTGGACAAACAGGCGGCTTTACATTTGAATTAGAACAGAAAGAAAGTACAGATGATATCAAGCAATTTGAAAAAGTAGTAAACACTTTTGTGGCCGAAGTAAATAAGCGCCCCGAAATTGCACGCGCTTTTTCATTCTTTACAGCCAAAACACCCGGTTATAAAGTTGATGTTGACCGTGAAAAATGTAAAAAATTAGGGGTATCTATTTCAGATGTTTACAATACCCTGCAAACCTATCTTGGCAGTAAGTACATCAATGATTTTACTATTTATGGAAGGAATTTCCGGGTAGTGGCGCAGGCCGATACGGTTTTCAGATCAGATATTAAAAACCTGGAACAGTACTATGTACGAAACCAGGCGGGAGCATTGTTGCCTTTAAGTACGGTAATCACTTCCAGTACCATTGAGAGTGCCCCGTTGATCACGCACTACAACCTTTTCCGTACAGCTGAAATTAATGGTGGCCCGAAAGATGGTTACAGCAGCGGCCAGGCTTTACAGGCATTACGCGAAGTGGCCGATAAAGTATTACCCGCCGGTTATGGATATGAATTTTCAGGCTTGAGCCGCGAAGAGATTAATGCAGGATCAAGTACCATTTATATCTTTTCATTGTCTATTCTATTCGTGTTCTTATTCCTGGCAGCATTGTATGAAAGCTGGTCGGTTCCATTCTCCGTTTTGCTTGCAGTACCAACGGGTGCATTTGGAGCGATACTTACATTAACCTTGTTACCTTCGCTAACCAACAATGTGTATGCGCAGATCGGACTGGTTACCCTGATTGGTTTGGCTGCAAAGAATGCCATCCTGATTGTGGAATTTGCCAAAGAACGGGTTGATAACGGTATGGAAATTATCCCGGCAACCATAGCCGCAGTAAAACTGCGTTTGCGGCCGATCATCATGACATCAATGGCTTTCATACTCGGCGTACTGCCACTGGCTTTTGCTACCGGTGCCGGTGGTGTGGCGCGTTCTACTATAGGCTGGACAGTGCTTGGCGGCATGTTAGGTGCAACGTTGCTGGCTATCTTTATTGTCCCGGTTTTGTTTGTAACCATAACCAGGCTGGCTTATGGCAAAAAGCAATTGCAGCAGATAAAAGATAGTGCAATAAATAAATTAAGTGAGTAAAAAAATATAAGCAGCAAATTCGCAGATAAGTTTTATAATAATCTGCAAATCTGCTGCTTTTCATTTACAGTTATGGATACAATAAATACTTTTTTCGCATCTCTTTAAATGCACTTAATCCCGGCTCCCAGCTTTTTCGGATCTCTGTTTCAGAAACGCCGGCAATAATCTGTTCTCTAAAAGCAGTATTACCGGAGCGGAAATCAAAATTCCCCATTTCTTTACTCTGTTTAAAATCGAAGAATTTGTCTTTATATGGATAGGCCTTAAACATGTCTATTATCCATTGGATATTCAACTGTTTTGTTTTGCGCAGCTTTTCAATGTCATAATTACGCAGGTCCAGTCCATAACAGGCCTGGTTCATGTGCAATGGCGTTTCGGCCATGCCTTTAATGCCGGTGGGTGTAAAAGAAAAAGAATATTGCCCTTTTAATTCCGGGTTGCCCA
>JANXUL010000272.1 GCA_025356235.1 Bacteroidota bacterium | reverse complement strand
ACAGAGTATTGTATCTTTTGTATTCATTTACCAATTGCAACTGCTTATCAATAATATCTTTTACTTTTTGGTAATAGGCAATCGCCGATTTTACTTTCCACAACTCCTGGTAGTAATTCCCATAAAGTTCTTTTTGTCGGTTAGCCCAATCCGCTATATCCCCTAATTTCAGTTGCGACATGGCATTCTCCAGCACTTTTTGAGCATTCTGTAACCAGATAGTTTGCGTTTGTAATCGCTGCACTTGCAAATCGACAGCTTTAATTACCTTTTTGATCAGCGCAGTTACTATAGCAAATTGGGCATTTGTTTTTTTTACTGGTAATACACTGCAACAAAACACCAGCATCACTAACACATATATTCTTTTCATCACTGTACGTTTTAGTTATTTCACTTTTTTGTATTCGCCACTTCCTAACAACAATTTGTTTTCACGAGGTAAAAAAGACAAGACCTTACCATCTTTCTGTTCATTCAATACTTTGCTTTGTTCATCATACAAAGCCGTCCATCTTTCTGACTGATATTTGACTGGTTGTATTGTTTTATTGATAATGCGCCGGAAAGAAGTGTTATGTAAAATGGTATAGGTTTGGCCGTTAAAGTGGCTGATGGTTAAACTGTCTTCCCCTACACTATATAGGCCATCAATATGTTTTACATATACCCCAGGCATAAAAGCCAGAATAATATCCTTTTGCGGCGCAATGCCGCAACCGAATGCAAGGAAGGTTATAATAATGCAGATCGTTTTCATAGAATTAATTTTTGTTCCTGATTTCATTTGCCAATACTTGTATGCCCCTTTCCATGCTTCCAAACTTTTCCGCATACTGCATTACCTTTATTTTCTCGGTTTCTTCCGTGGTATAAGCCAGGTATTCTTCCAGTGATACTTCAGTGCGGTACACTTTTGATAAGACACCTCCTAAGCTGATAAAGACTTCTTTATATTTTTTGGTGGGATCATTTGCTTTATTGATTGAAAGTATCTGCGCTTTTTCTTTCTCGGTTAACCCCAACAATTCCTGGATCTGGTCAAATTTGTTCTGATACTTGGACTGGTCAAGTAAGATTTTGCAATCGCTGTTATTAATAATGGCCTGTTTTATAACAGGTGAAGAAATAATGTCTTCCACTTCCTGGGTAACAACTACCGCTTCGCCATAGAATTTGCGCACAGTTTTAAACAGGTACTTGATATATTCTGCCATTCCTTCTTTAGCAATCGCTTTCCAGGCTTCTTCAATCAATATCATTTTACGGATACCTTTCAGTTTGCGCATCTTACTGATAAACAATTCCATGATAATGATGGTGACTACCGGAAATAAAATTGGATGATCCTTAATATTGTCCAGTTCAAAGACGATAAATCGTTGCTGCAACAAATCCAGGTTTTCAGTAGCATTCAGCAGGTAATCAAACTCACCGCCTTTGTAATAAGGGCGAAGCACATAAAGAAAATTGGATACATCAAAATCTTTGTCTTTCACCTTATCTAATTTCAATACTTCAACAAATTCCGTTTGCAGAAACTCATAAAAAGTATCGAAGCAGGGGAAAATATTTGTATCCTTATTTACTTTATCAAAGTATAGCTGTAATGCATTACTAAGGGCAACATATTCTGAACGGTTAAAACTTTCATCATCTTTTTTCCATAAGGCCAAAAGCAATGTCTTAATACTTTCTTTCTTTTCCGTATCCAGCGTATCTCCCGTAGCGATATAAAAAGGATTGAACCTGATGGGTTTCTTTTCGCTATACGTGAAATAATAGCCCTTCACTAAATCACAAAGGCCTTTATAAGAATGACCTACATCCACAAGCACAATATGTGTTCCCTGTTCATAATAAGAACGAACCATGTGATTAGTAAAAAAAGACTTACCGCTACCTGATGGCCCCAGGATAAATTTATTACGGTTGGTGCAGATGCCCATCTTAATCGGCTCATCGGAGAGATCCACCCACACAGGCTTACCAAATAAACGTTCTGCAAGCCGCATCCCAAAGGAACTGGCAGAATCCCTGTAATTAGTTTCCAAATGGAGAAAACAAACTGCCTGTTCAAGAAAAGTATCAATCACTTCATTCATGGGAAACTCCGCTTCCATTCCGGGAATACCAGCATACCATATCTGCGCAGCACCAGATGTTTCTAATTTCGGGGTTGCATCAATTTGTGCCAGCGCAGAAAAGACCTGGTTACCCAATTCTTTTAGCCTTGTTTTATCGCTTGTAAAGACCAATAAATTAAAATGCGCTTTTACGGGTTGCCGCTGTTCGCCAATCGCTTCATTTAAAAAATCATTTACGCCATCCCTTGCTATGGCATTTTCACGGGAATAGGCAGACAGGGATTGCAGCCGTAGTTTTTTACTTTCTAATTGTTTGATGGTTTTTTGAACATCATCAATAAAAATGTATTGGTTATAAATATGGTTGCAGGGCAATAATATTCCCAATGGTGCTGCGAAGCTGATAGAAGACTTAGTGCGGTCAGTGGAATATTTATCATAATTCATCCTTGAACCGCAAAACGGTGGCAGATCGCTTACATCTGCCAACGTATACAGGGCGCAATACTGGTCACCTATCTTGAAATCTTGTTTAAACTGAATGTCTTTAATGGTTGTATCCAATTGGTTAGTACCGAGAGAACAATACTGTTCGATAATGCCTGCCTGCTTTTCATGGCTGATTAAATCATCGTTTTTCAGACGGACAAATAATGCAAACCCACTGTCATTGATAATTCTTTCAAATTGTCCCACTGCATTAAAGAATTCCTGTATGGTTTGCTCATTCAAACTTTCTTCGGGTACGATATGCCTGCGGAGCAAGGAAGAACTCAACGAAGTGGTTTTCTTCCTGCTTTTCGGTTTCATCGTGATAAAGATTCGGGAATGATGCCGCAAACATGGACGTTCATTATAATGCCTTTCACTACTATGCGATAAAAATGATAACGGGTTACTAAAATCTGCTGAATAGCTTTCTTCCAGAAAAAAGTCCTGTTGATGATAAATGCAATACTTCGGCAATACCTTAATGCCTTTAATCAATGTCTGGTGATAGCCTTCAAAGCCCTGGTCACTGGAAACAAAGATCTCCGGCTGGCTCACTTCAAAGCCCATCGTCACATCTCCCTGTGGTGAGAGAATACAATCCCTTTCCACCC
>JANXUL010000242.1 GCA_025356235.1 Bacteroidota bacterium | reverse complement strand
CGGCACGATTGGTATGGTAGGCAAATGGACGATCGGGGCCGGTGCGCCATTGCCATCGCAGGTAAGTGTAGCGAATGGTAAAATAGCCTACCAGTTGTACGCCGCGGGTGGCACCAATCAAAATCCATTTCAGTTAGGTTTAATGATCGTTCAAATGATGGATGATACCCATATTAAAATAGAAACCTTTCCCGACTCGAAAGCAGCTGATGCCCAGTTTACGGCTAATGCAAAAACCTACGCACGCTGATATTTATTTGCCACCAAACAGATCCGTTTGAGACGGATCAATAAATTTCGGTTTAATCAAATTTAATCCGCAGGCGACATTCATTTTATCTACCATATACACCGTCAGTTCCGGAGAAAAGGCTTCATCATGCATGTGCATGAAAAAATATATTTCTTCTATTCCGTTGTCTAACCAATATTTCATCCGGTTGATCCAGTCATCCACTCTTGTATAATCTGTAGGATGTAAACTGTTACCTACATATCTTATAAATGTTTTAGGCACTGTCACATGCATATGCGCGCAATCCCTTCTCCCACTGGTATCCGTAATAACAATACCCATATTGATAGACCGGAGGAAATCAAATAATTCAGCCTTTATGTCTTCCTTGCCAAACCAATCGGGGTGGCGTACTTCTAAAAAGAACTGCATATCGGTTGGCAATGAACGAAGGAATGTAAACAACTCTTCTTTCCGTTTAGCAGTAAAGGCATCACTAACCTGTACAAAAGTTGGCCCTAAATGTTTTTCAAAAGCTACAATACCACGCAGGAATTCGGTAGTGATAAATTCTTTGTTTAATAAACTCCCGCGATGGGTAACGCCCTGGTACATTTTCGGGCAAAACATAAAATCCTTGTCTCCCGCCTTAGCTGCCCATTTAGCTACACCTGCCGCGCCATATACTTTGTAATGGGTGGCGTTCAGTTCAATGCTATTGTAATGCTTTACATAATGGTCGAGAAAATCTTTTTCCTTTGTTTTGGGGGGATATATTTTACCAACCCATTCCGTTCTCCCCCATTTGGCACAACCAAGATATATTTTTGGATTAGTCGCCTTCTTACCCGGCAACACCTGCTTATTATTAGCAGGCTCTGCAGGTAAAGTAAAGTTGATATTGTTCAATTCCGACTCGGGTACACGGCCAAATTCCATATGCTTGGTTTATATGACACTAAAGTTAGGCCGTTATTATAAGGAATTTTTGTACTTACGGTAACTTAATATGTGAAAATATGATTGCCTGTTATTCCCTTTTCAAAGCTATTTGCCGGGCCTTGCGCCGAACGGTGAAGTGAGTGACACAACCGGTGTTCAATAGACATTCTCCCGTTCGTCCGAAAAAAATACCTACTTTAAAATATTCTTTCCCCTTACCCGTCTACCCTTTATAATGGATAAGGTGCTCACGATACCAACTAACATGGCTGAAACCACCCGTAAGAACAATATTACCGAGGTCATCAATACGTATAGCAAAAGGCTGATGGGTTTTATACGCAAACGGGTGAACAATGAGGCTGATGCGGAAGATATTCTGCAGGATGTATTCTACCAGTTTATTGGCAATACCAAACCTATTGAACAGCTGACTGCCTGGTTGTTTACCGTTACCCGCAATAAAATTACTGACCGCCAGCGCAAACACAAACCCAACCTGCTGGAAGATGTGTACACCGATGCAGACGGGGAATCGAATTTTGACTGGACAGAAATGTTTTTTGATGAATCGAACAACCCTGAAACCGAATACCTCCGTTCACTTTTTTGGGAAGCACTCAATAGCGCATTAACCGAGTTGCCGGCAGCACAACGGGAAGCATTTATTTTAAACGAGATAGAGGGTATACCATTTAAAACCATCGCCGAACAAACAGGCGAAACCATTAATACTTTACTCAGCCGTAAGCGCTATGCAGTACTTCATTTGAGGGAACGGCTAAGCATTCTGCGGGATGAGCTATTACATAATTGACAAAAAAAATACCATGAATAAGAAATTCTGGATCAAAAAAATCGTTGGTTTTACCGTATTCGCCATTGTTATGGCTGCCTTGCTGAGTTTTGTAGTGATGAGCCTCTGGAACAATATTTTAGCGGTTGTGCTACATATATCTGTCATCACTTTCTGGCAGGCCCTGGGCATTTTAGTGCTGAGCAAGATTTTATTTGGTGGGTTTAAAGGTGGATGCGGCCGTCACAATGGGGGCCATTGGAAAAAAGAGATGCAGGAAAAATGGCATGGCATGACGTCTGAAGAAAGAGAAAAGATCAAACAGGAATGGCGGAACCGCTGCCGAGTTTGGAAGAAAGCCGATACCGACCCGAATGTGGGTGTCGATTAACCGGTCGGGGCGCTAAAGCAACCTGAACGGTAAGCAGGTCAGTTAAAAAAGCTCGAAAAGAATAATCAGAACAAGTAACCGCCAAGGTTGCTTTAGCACCCAAAGCGGTTACTAAAACTAACATTCATGGATATTCTCATCTTCAAAACCAACCTTAACAACCCCGAGCTTATTAATCAGGTAGAGCCCTTTATCCAAAACATTAAGGGCATCAAACGCTGGAATGTTGATATGCATGATTGCGATAATGTATTGCGGATTGAAGCCATCCAACTATCTCCCCGCTCGGTAGAAATTGTGCTTCAAAACGCCGGTTATTATTGTGAGGAATTACAAGATTAAGCTATCGGGGCAAAAACGAACTAATGTTAGCTAAATAAATGGCGCCAGAACAGCAGAAAAATCTATGTCATCTGTGGCCATACATAACCCCTAAATATAACCTGCCAAAGGGTTTGGTCAGCTTTGTAAAAAAAATCTTTCGAAATTCCCCCGTACACCTAATTTTGCGCAATTCCTCGCAGAAATGAACCCTACACTTAATTCCAACGAATCAATCCCATCGCAAAAGAAAAAGATCATCGTTTTAGGCAGTGGCCCTAATAGGATCGGGCAGGGTATTGAGTTTGATTATTGTTGCGTACATGGTTTATTAGCCATAAAAGAATGTGGTTACGAAGCTATTATGGTGAATTGCAACCCCGAAACCGTTTCCACAGATTTTGATATGGCCGATAAACTCTATTTCGAGCCTGTTTACTGGGAGCATTTATGGGAGATTATCGAACTGGAAAAACCAGAAGGGGTAATTGTGCAGCTGGGCGGGCAAACCGCTTTAAAATTAGCCAAACGCTTGCATGAAAACGGCGTAAAGATCATTGGTACTTCTTTTGAAAATATGGATGTGGCCGAAGATCGAGGCCGTTTTAGCGACAGGCTGAAAGAATTGGATATTCCTTATCCTGAATATGGAACCGCATTAAATGCCGATGAAGCAATAGCAGTAGCCAACCGGGTAGGTTATCCCGTTTTGGTAAGGCCCAGTTATGTAATTGGCGGACAAAGGATGCGTATCGTGATCAACGATGAAGATGTAGAAAAAGCGGTGATCAGTTTATTGAAACATTTACCCGGCAATAAAATATTGATAGATCATTTCCTCGACCGTTGCCAGGAAGCCGAAGTGGATGCCATTTTCGATGGTGAAACTTTTCATATTATGGGCGTGATGGAGCATATTGAACCGGCAGGTATACATAGTGGAGATAGTAATGCTGTACTTCCTGCTTTCAACCTTACACCGCTGGTAATAGAAACGATGAAATATTATTCTGAGAAGATTGCAAGGGCATTGAGTATAAAAGGACTGATCAATATACAATTCGCGATCAAGAATGATAAAGTATATGTAATTGAAGCCAATCCCAGGGCATCACGCACCACACCGTTCATTGCAAAAGCTTACCAGATACCTTACCTGAACATCGCCACCAAAATCATGTTAGGTGCAGCCAGGCTGACTGATTTTACCATGGACAAAAAATTAGAAGGTTACGCCATCAAAGAACCCGTATTCAGTTTTGATAAATTTCCCGGTGTAAATAAAGAACTGGGACCAGAGATGAAAAGTACCGGTGAAGCCATCCGTTTTATTAAAGACCTGCGCGATCCCTATTTCCGTACTTTGTATAAGGAGCGGAGTATGAATTTGAGTAAGTAGAAAAAAGCTACAAACTTTATTCTTTATAAAGAGATCATAATAATATACTACTCATAGATCACAGCTAAAATCTCGCGGCTTTTCACGCGTATTTATACCTTATTTAACCAGTCACCGTTAAAACGGTGACTTTTTTTATTACGTTTAAATATGCGCCATTATGGAAAACATTTCTGGAGGCCAATACCTTTTATCCGTTTACTGATCCCTTTAACGGCGGGTATCCTTATTGCTTTCTACCTTGATGTGCCCTTACAATTACTATCTATAACTGCAGCGATAGCTGGCATTTCTCTTCTTGCTATCCGTTTTTTACCGTCTTCAGTTAAGTTTACCATACGCTGGTTGAATGGCGTATTCTTTAACCTGCTGTTCTTTTGTCTCGGGGCTGTATTGGTTTATTTTCAAAAAATAGAACATGACAAAACCTGGATAGGCCATTATCTTTCAGGCAATCAACTGGTCATCGTTACCCTACAGGAACCATTAGTAGAAAAGGCCAGTTCTTACAAAGCATTAGCCAAAGCAGAAGCGATCCTGGTAAATCATGAATGGAAGACCGTTAAAGGAAACATCCTCGTTTATTGTAAGAAAGACAGCACGCTCCCTCCATTAGTTTATGGTTCGCAACTGATCATTCAAAAAAAACTGCAACCTATTACCAACGCCGGTAATCCCGGTGGCTTTGATTATAAACAATATTGTGCCTTTCAGGATATTCATTTCCAGGTTTATCTTCAACCAAAAGATTACAAGCTATCAGGTCAAATACATACCCATGTTTTTACAGGGCTTTTGATTGACATGCGCAATAATGTTTTATCCATTCTCAGAAAATTCATTCCCGGCGAAAAAGAAACCGGTGTAGCAGAAGCTTTGCTGATTGGTTACAGGGATGACCTTGATAAGGACCTTGTACAATCTTACAGCAATACAGGTGTGGTACATATCATCGCCATCAGCGGGCTGCATTTAGGTATGATCTATGGATTATTGGTATTGTTGTTAAAACCATTCCATAAACAAAGATGGATCCGTTGGGTAAAGCCTTTACTCATACTGTTTGTATTATGGGGGTTTAGTTTATTAGCAGGCGCTGCCGCTTCTATCCTTCGCTCAGCCGTAATGTTCTCCTTTATTGTGATTGGTGAAAGCCTTGGGAGAAAAACAAATATCTATAATACACTGGCGGCATCTGCCTTCTGTCTGTTGGTATATAACCCTTATTTCTTTTGGGATGTAGGCTTTCAATTATCCTATACTGCTGTTCTTAGCATTGTATTGTTTATGAAACCAATCTACAAGCAATGCTATTTTTCAAATAAATCATTAAATACTATCTGGCAATTAAACGCCGTAACCTTATCTGCACAAGTGCTTACTTTGCCAATCATCCTGTATTATTTTCACCAGTTTCCCAATCTCTTTGTATTCACCAATTTTATAGCAGTACCCTTATCCGGATTTATTTTATACGGGGAACTGCTACTACTGGTTTTTGTCAAACTTCCGCTTATCAATGAACTTACCGGCAAGCTGGTTTCCTTTCTCGTATCACAAATGAACAGCGTTATTGAAAGAACAGACAGGCTGCCTTATGCGGTAACGGATAATATCCACGTTAGCTTGTGGCAAACTATTATTTTATATTTCGCCATCTGTTACCTTGCGGTGTGGTTACTGACCAAAAAGCCCCGGGCTTTACTTATCGGCCTTACCTGTATGGGTGGTTTTGTTATTTTACGCTGCTTTTTCCTACTTCAACAAAAACAACAACACAAATTAATCGTTTATAATATCCCCCAACACGCATCCATAGATATATTGGAGGGGAATACTTACCAGTTCCTGGGAGATACGCTTTTACAGCAAAAGGGCTTTTTACGGAATTTTCATTTACAACCTTCCAGGATTTTACATGGAGTGGTGCCGGGGGATGCGTTGCAAAATACAATTATTACAGGGCATCTCATTGCTTCCAGTCATGTTTCGGTGCTGATCATAGATAAATATTTGGCTATCCCCCGGCTTTCCCATCGGATTCCGGTGGATATCATTATCCTCAGTGGCAGCCCAAAAATCTTCCTAACCCAGCTGGCAGCGGCATTTGACTGCAAACAATACGTGTTCGACAGCAGCAATCCATTGTGGAAAATACAGTACTGGAAAAAAGATGCCGACAACCTACATTTGCGCCATCATTCTACCTCAGAACAAGGCGCTTTTGAAGTGGATCTCTGACAATTATTGCCGTTCTGTTTTATTTGGAAAAGTTTTCAACAACCTATCATGCAAAAAAAAATTCAATCTGCCCTTATTTCCGTTTTTTATAAAGACGGCCTGGAACCTATCGCCAAAAAATTACACGAACTGGGAATCACCATCTACTCAACCGGTGGCACACAAAAGTTTTTAGAAGACCTGAAGGTTCCCTGTGTAGCAGTAGAGGGCCTCACTACCTATCCTTCCATTTTAGGTGGCCGGGTAAAAACATTACACCCTGCTGTATTTGGTGGTATTCTGGGAAGAAGGTATGAGCCACAAGATTTGGTGGAAATGAAACAATATAATATTCCTGAAATAGACCTCGTAATTGTTGATCTCTATCCTTTCGAAGAAACACTGCGTACAACTACAGAAGAAAAACTGATCATTGAAAAAATAGACATCGGCGGACCATCCATGATCCGTGCCGCCGCAAAAAATTTTAGTGATATAGTAGTAATAGCTGCCAAAGATGATTATTCGGCGCTTGAACAATTACTGGCCGATCAAAAAGGGGAAACTTCTTTAGAACAACGAAAAGTATTTGCCGCCAAAGCTTTTGCAGTAGTCATGCAGTATGATATTGCCATCAGTAATTACTTTAATCCCGGCCACCAGCAATCTTTACGTTACGGCGAAAATCCACATCAGCAGGCTGTTTTCTATGGTAACCTTGCAGAATTATTTACACAACTAAACGGCAAAGAACTTTCTTACAACAACCTGGTAGATGTTGATGCGGCTGTCCAGCTTATAAAAGAATTCTCTCCATCGCAGGGTAATCTGGATGAGATTGTTTTTGCCATTATCAAACACACAAATGTCTGCGGCATCGCTTCACGCAAAACAGTAAAAGAAAGTTGGGATACCGCACTTGCCGGCGATCCTGAAAGTGCTTTTGGTGGTGTATTGGTTTGTAACAATACCATTGATAAAGCCACGGCTCTCGCTATCAACGAAATATTCTTTGAGGTCCTGATCGCGCCATCATTCCATGCAGATGCGCTCGAAGTATTAAAAAGTAAAAAGAACCGGATTCTTCTGCAACTTAAAACCCAAAACGCAAAACGCAAATCCCCAAGCCGGTCAATATTAAATGGCGTACTCGAGCAGGATTCTGATGAAAGCAACTACACCAAGTGGGAAGAAGTAGGTGGGAGGGAAACCACACAAGCAGAAAAAGAAGACCTGGTATTTGCCAACCTCGTTTGCAAACATTTAAAAAGCAACGCTATCGCTTTGATAAAAAATAAACAATTGGTAGGCAAAGGTTGCGGGCAAACCAGCCGGATTGATTCATTACGCCAGGCAATTGAAAAAGCAAAGCAATTTAATTTCGATCTGCATAGTGCTGTTTTGGCTTCAGATGCATTTTTTCCGTTTAATGATTGTGTACAAATAGCCCATACGGCAGGTATCGAAACATTCATTCAGCCAGGAGGCTCGGTCAGGGATAAAGATAGCATTGAATATTGCGTTGATAATAAGTTAGCCATGGTTATGACAGGCATGCGCCATTTTAAACACTAACCTAACCACCACCAAACTTTCCTCCTCCTTAAAAAGGGGAGGTGCCTGAAGGGCGGAGGGGTAAAACCACAAAATTGACCACCAAACAAAAAGCCTATATCGCATTAAGTGCTACCAGCATCATATGGGGTACAACATGGGTAGCCAGTAAAATAGGTGTTCAAAAAGCCCCGGCTCTCGAAGTGGCAAGCATCCGCCAGTTCATTGGCGGCAGCTTATATGTGCTGTTTTTCATCTTTATCAAAAAGCAACCTTTACCTACGCTTAAACAACTGGGATGGTTAACCATCATGGGTATCCTCATGTTTGTATCGGCTAATGGTATTGCAACAATGGCATTAAAACATATATCAAGTGGTCTGGGCGCACTCATTGCAGCCTTGTATCCTCTTTGTGTAGTATTGATTGAAGCCATATTCTTTAAAAATAAAAACATCAATTTTCTTACTTTCATCGGTATTATATTGGGCATTGGTGGTATTGCCGTAGTATTTTATGATAATGCATTTCACAGTCATACAGGAGGATTTGCTTTGGGTGTTATTCTGTCATTGATAGCCATGATTACATGGAGCATTGCCACCATTTTTATCGCCAGAAAAAAAGCAGATATCAACCCTTACTATGCAACCGGCTGGCAAATGCTAACCAGTTCCGCAATACTTTTTTCAATAGTCATCATCACAGGAGACCATATCCCTTTGGCAAATATTCCTGCCCAAACCTGGGGGGCATTAACCTATCTCGTTTTAGCAGGATCTATCTTCACATTTGTTGCTTTCATTTATTCTATGAAACACCTGGAACCTGCCATTGCTTCTTTATACGCCTATATCAATCCCATTGTAGCTATCCTGGTAGGCTCATTGGTCGTGAATGAAAAGCTCACGTTTAATATTCTTATTGGATCAGTAATCACCTTAATTGGTGTATACCTTGTAAACAGGAGTATGAAACAAAAGCAACCCATGACTTCCGCTGATGCCGATGCCATGTAACGGTAAGGACCTTAAAGCGGCCAGAACCTAACAAAAAAAATATCTATCCGAAATTTTTCTCCAAAAAGTCTTCATACATCCTTCTCCACCCAATCCATTCTGGCTGCTCTGTAAGAAAATGGTTGTGAAAAAGTGTAATGAATTCCCCATTCACTTTTTTAACTACATCAAAATAGTATTGAATTTCCTCACCTGCTTCTTCCGCGGAATAGCCCTGTTCAAAAAAAGAATTGGCTTCCATAAAACAAAAAGGGTGGATTACAAGCCCAGTTACAGACTCCTGCTCCAGGTCATACCAACTAAATGGTAAAGTATAAGAAGCTCTGAAACCATTGATGGTTCCGTATGCCATCGAATAATCGTCTTTTATCCCTGCAGCCATCAGCCTCCGATAACTATGTGGAACGGTAAACCGCAGATAATGGTTGCGTGAAATTATAACAGGTTTTTGAATAATGTTTTCTAAAGTCTTTAGCTCTTTCCCCAATAACCATTCATCCGTTCCACTTTGCCAGGAAGGGTGCAGCCCTGTAATATATATTTTTGAAAGGCGTTGATACAGCTGCTGCAAGGCTTTTGACCGCGCTAATAAATTTTTATCGAATTTGCCCCTTTTAAGAATGGTTAAAAAAAAGTAGATCGGTTGCAGCCTGTATTTTTCATGTAACGAGTCCATCCAGTCGAACACATCAAACGGATCTTTTTTTCTTCCGCTATATACATTGCCCCTTTCCATCACCTGCTCGAATTTTCCCTGTAATAAATCCCGGTAAAACCCAGCTACATTTTTCCAAACAGGTTTATGCAGATAGCTGTAGGCAATATCAATATCGTAAGTGGGAACGAAATTGAATTTTGAATTCTGATTTCTGATTGCCGAATTTTGATTTCTTTTTGTAAGATATCCCTCAAACATTTGTATCCACAAATTAACCAATGGTAATTTCAGAAATCCTTCTTTGTAAGCGAGACTGTTGGTATGCGAATATCTTCCGTATTGATCGAGTTCATGTGGCAGGTACTCCTCATACCGGGTAAGCAGGTAAAAAGAGGCAGAAAAAATATCAAAAGGGAGGTCACCGTTTGTAGCAAAAAAAAAGTTCATACCGGCCCATTCAAAACAATCTATCGCCTGTTTACGAATCCCCTGCTCAGTCAGCAATCCGTAAGGCACTACCCATAATTCATCCGAATTAATTTTATCCGCCGAATAATTAATTTTTATCCCCTTATGCAAAAAAAATCGATCCTGTGAATCAGTAACAGTAGCGTTACTAAAAAGTGTACTGACTATATAGGAAAGCCGGGGAGTAATATGCTTCGCATATACAAGCAGTGAATTTGTATGGGAACTTTCCAATGATGAATGATTAATAATTAATTACGCCTTTCCTGCAGCTATCAATTGGCATCCCGTTCTTTCCACAGTTCATTAAAAGTTTTCTGGCTAAAATCCAGGTCGCTCCTATGCGCTGTCCAGCCTTTAAAAACTTTATTCACCACCCAGTTCTTCATTTTTCCACTGCCCATATTCATCATTGCCCGGTTCAGGCTGGCAGTTTTCCACACTTTCCAGGCAATACGTTCGGCTAATGTGCTAGAGCCCTGCAGCACTGCTTCGTGCCGGTTATCCAATAACAATTCATGGAGATTAATTCTAACCGGACAAACCTCGGTACAGTTTCCACACAAAGAAGATGCATAACTCAGGTGCTTGTATTCATCTATGCCACTCATATATGGTGTGATCACAGAGCCGATTGGCCCGCTATAGGTAGTTTCATAAGCATGGCCGCCAATATTCTTATAAACAGGGCAGGCATTTAAACAAGCACCACAACGAATGCAGTATAAAGCTTCCCTTGCAGTAGGGTTAGCCAACAGGTTAGTGCGCCCGTTGTCTAATAATATTACATACATTTCTTCCGGGCCATCTGCTTCATTCGCCTGTTTCGGACCGGAAACAATTGTATTGTACACAGTTATTTTTTGCCCTGTACCATAGGTGGCTAATAATGGCCAGAATAAAGAGAGATCCTGTATGGAAGGTATCACCTTCTCAATGCCTACTACTACAATATGTGTTTTAGGCCAGGCGCAACTTAACCTCGCATTCCCTTCATTTTCTGTAACAGCTATTCCACCAACATCGGCAACAATAAAATTGGCACCGGTAACACCCACTTCTGCCTGTACATATTTATCCCGTAAGATTTTACGCGCAACTAATGTTAACTCTTCGGGTGACAAGCCGGAAGGCGTACCTAATTTTTCTGCAAACAACCTTGCTACATCTTCTTTGCTTTTGTGCATGGCCGGTGTAACAATGTGATAAGGTGCTTCGCCATCTAATTGCTGAATATATTCACCCAGATCGGTTTCCACGCTTTCAACACCTATTGATTCAAGATAAGAGTTCAGGTGAATTTCTTCTGTCACCATACTCTTACTTTTCACGAGTGTTTTGCAGTTTTTCTCTTTGCATATTTTTCCTATCTCATCCAAAGCTTCCTGCGCATTCTCGGCCCAGATTACTTTGGCGCCGCGGGCAGTAATCTTTTTTTCAAATTCTTCCAGGTACCTGTCTAGGTGCTCAATGGCATCCCATTTTTTATTCTTTGCTTTTTCACGGGCCAGCATCACATCCGAAAACTGGCTCTTACCCAGAGGCACTACTGCATTATATTTATTAATATTAAAATTGATCTTCCGCCTGTGTTCCAGGTCGGCGGCTTTAATGGTGCTTTTGGCAATGAAGGATGCTGCGGTATCTTTCATGATGTGTTTTGTTTTTAACAAACGATATGGCTACTATGATGCTTTGTTGTGTCACTCACTTCGGCACCTTGTTCACTATTCAGCAGGTTATCCCTGCTCTTTCATATGCATGGCCGTTGCCGCCAGTGTTTCATAAAATACTTCTCCATATTTCCGGGTAATCGAGTCTTTTAGAAAAATATATACAGGCATTTTTAATTTCTTACCCAAACTGCAGGCAGCCTGGCATAAGTCTTCTCTTGGCTCATAATTTACATATTCAATATCCGGATCAAGTTTACTTTTCTGTATCCTTATCGGAAAAAGGTGGCAACTCACTGGCTTTTTCCAATCCAGTTTCCCATCATTAAAAGCCTGTTCTATACCGCATTTAATAATCCCCCATTTATCCCGGTAACCATACGCGCAAATTTGCCCATTAATGGTAGGTGTAACCCAGCCAAATTCCTGGTCGTACAAATATTTGCCTTGTCGCTCCACTTCTTTAATTCCCTCTTCCGTCATATAAGGTTTAATCACCTCATAATGTTCTTTCAGTTTGTCAAGTTCCCATTTTTCCATGGGGGCACCGGCGTCTCCATCCTCACAGCAGCCCCCCTTACACTTGTTCAGGTCGCAGACAAACTGCTCTTCAATAATATGCTCACTCACCAGTACATTATCTATCGCTATCATATTTCTGTCTTATTCTGTATTAATTGGATCAAAGATAATCCAATACGGCAGCAAGCGTTAAGGGTATTGATAATTTTTTGGCTATTATAAAGTAACAAAAACAAGTGCCGTGCGTACCATAGTTAACCTGTTGCCAAAAAAGCATGGCTAATCAGTGTTTGTCTTAACAGCCGCCCTTTTCAGGGTGGCTCAACTTTTAAATTTTAAGAACGCCTTAAGATTTAAAAAGTTAATTCCGCCATTTGAATGTATTGATCAAATGTTTCATATCCGCTACCAGGAACTTATTTACAATACCTAATGAATCGGCATTAGGCGTCGCATCAAAATACAATGCACCGCGTAAAAAATGTTTTGTGGAATCGCTCAGGAAAAATTGGTTGGCAGTAGCCACATCCCCGCCCACGGTAAAAAACACACCGTGTACATGATTAGGTGTTGTAACCAACGAATCATCTATCGAATACGCTTTTGAAGTATGTTTTCCTGTTAACGCAAAAGCATGTTTAATAAGTGTATCAAATTTATTCTTCCCTATCTCTTTATAACTCACATAGATCCTGCCGTTAAACTGCGGAAAATCAACATTTATCCACCATGGGTTCTCGGTGGCCTCGCCAAAAAAAGTGCTGTCTTTAACTACTTTGGCATACACAGGGTACTCAAATGAATAAGGGTAACCCGCCTCTTCAAATACCTGGTATTTTTTTTCGGGTAGGTTTATTTTGTAATAGCCTCTTGGCTTTGGCGTGTAGCTGCTGTTGCAGGAAGAAGTCATAAAGCATTGTCCATAAACAATAGCTAAAACTAACCATAAACAAACCCTTCCACGCAGCATCAGCCATTGACCATTCACCATTAACCTTCGACTACCGTTTGCATTCCTCATAACACTTACTGTGGCTTAATAGTTACCTTAACTTTCTGTATCCTGTTCTTCTCAACTTCCAATACCGTAAATTCAAATTCACCGAAGTTTACCACTTTTGCGGGCTGGGGTATTTCTCCGGTAAGTTCCAGTACAAGGCCAGCCAGTGAATCACTTTCTCCTTTTATCGGATCAAATGTATCCGCCTGCAATTCCATCACTTTACAAACATCATTGATCATGGTACGCCCCTCAAAAATATAATTGTGGTCGTCTATTTTTTTGTACCCGCTTTCTTCTTCATCAAATTCATCCTTGATCTCGCCAATTACCTCTTCCAGTATGTCTTCTAATGTTACAATACCACTGGTGCCGCCAAACTCATCTACTACTACAGCAAAGTGAATCCGTTTGGATTGAAACTCTTTCAACAGGTCTTCTATAAATTTCTGTTCATGTACAAAATACGGCTGCCGCATTAACCCATGCCAGTCGTAATCATTTTGGTGGTTCAAAAAAGCAATCAGGTCCTTGGTCTGTATGGTACCCACCACATTATCAAGGTCTTCTTTATATACAGGTAACCTGCTGTAACGCAGGTCCCTAAAGGTTGCGATCAGTTCACCGAAGGATATGTCATAATCAATCCCATGCACATCCACCCTTGTTTTCATAACCTGTTTCACAGTTATGTTACCAAACTTCACAATACCTTTTAAAATATTCTTCTCGTTTTCTGAAGCTGTATTTTCAGTGGTCAGGTCAATGGCATGATCCAGTTCTTCCAGGCTGTATGAACCATTGCCTTTATTAGCCAGTTTACGCTCAACGATATCGGAATATTTTACCAACCGCTTACTCAAGCCAGCACAGGCATACGAAACCGCCTGTACAATGCCGCCGAAGTCTTTGGCAAAACGTACATTATTCTGCGTAGCCAATACCTTGGGCATCACCTCACCAAACAAAACAAGCAGGAAAGAAACGGCAACCACTTTTATTAAAAATTCAACCCACACTGCATTAAACCGTTCAAAATTAAACATATCATCAATCAGTAAATTAGAGATGATGATAATGGATATATTAATAAAACTATTCGCAATCAGCAATGAAGCCAATAGCACTTTAGGCTCTTCCAGCAAATCAACAATTCTTTTATAAGGTGGCTGTTGCTTTGATTTTAATAAATTAATGTCCTTATAAGTAAGAGAAAAAAATGCAACCTCCGATCCTGATAACACAAACGAAAGGAACAGCAGAATAAACAACACCATAACCAAAACAGTAGTACCCTGCGCCTGTATGGCTGATAGTAAAGTAGGATGGAAAAGAAAATACAAAACCGGGTGATGATCCAAAACAAAAATTTTTAATTAACAATCAGGGCATTCAGAACTTTGTATTTTCTGTAAAATCCTGTTCACAAAAGTATTATTTCTGACAACAAGTTCAGAAAGGCAATGTTTCACCGGGATCTGTCAATGGCGGAATATCATCTGCGCCATACCCTTCTATTGAATCACCCGTACCATGACTATGCCCATCGCCACGTTTATCAAGCATTATTAGGTTATCACCGACTACTTCGGTAGCAAATTTTTTGTTGCCTTCTTTGTCTTCCCAGCTACGGGTACGCAAGCGGCCTTCCACATAAATTAAACTTCCTTTATGGAGGTATTTCTGTGCCAGCTCTGCCAATCCCCTCCATAACACAACCGTATGCCATTCTGTTTGCGAGATCAGTTTACCGGAACGGTCCTTATACGTTTCAGTAGTAGCCAATGGAAATTTTGCTACGCCAATATTTCCTTCCAGGTGCTGTACGTCGGGATCTTTTCCCAGGTTGCCGATCAGCATTACTCTATTAACTCCTCTCATATGATAGGTTTTAAGTTCGCCGCAGGTTGAATTACTCTTAAAAATAACTTTTTTTAAGAAACAAAAGAAGTGCAACCTAAAATTTAGCTTTCCTCCTGTTTCGGGTTAAAACAGGCTTTTTTGCAGGAAAGGGCTTTCTAAATGCTGTATGATAAATTTTGGGAACGGCAGTTTTCGCAAACTACCCACTGGCTGCCATTGGTATTTCTTCAGGAAAACAGGAACCGCAGCAAGCCGCACCCTGATAAACTGCCCTTTTATCTGCTGATGCGTTAATTGCTGAACAGATAAGGGTGATACATATAATAAGTTTGCTTTCGAAATTCCAACCTGTTCTTTCAGCCAGTTTTTTACAGATTTATCATCCCAGACAACACCCGCATCACTCTCTACTAAATAAAACTCGAAAAGATTTTGCCAGATATCTTTCCCGGTCCGCTGGTGTACCAGTAACTTATTATCATGTTCAAACAGGAAGTAATACAACCACCTGTGTTTGCGTTGCAGGGTTTTTTCTTTTACCGGCAACTGGTTCACCCGCCCATCTCTGAAGGCCACACAATGTTTTTGCAGCGGGCATTTGTGGCAAGAGGGCGAAAAGGGCTTGCATACAACGGCCCCAAAATCCATAATCGCCTGGTTATATAATCCTGCTTCTTTTTTAGACAATACTTTTCCCGCTATTTCTGTAAACAGGGCTTTACCCCTGGAAGAATCGATCGCTTCGGCAATACCAAAAAAACGTGACAGTACACGGAATACATTACCATCAACTACTGCAAAAGGCAAATTATAAGCAAACGAAGCAATAGCGGCAGCGGTATACGGTCCAATTCCCTTTAAAGCAAGTATGTCTTCGTATTGATCGGGAAAAATACCTTTCCGCTCGTTAACGATCTGCCTAGCGGTAAATAACAGGTTTTTACAACGGTTATAATAACCCAGTCCTTCCCATAATTTAAACACATCCTGGTCTTTTGCCCGTGCCAGTTGGGTGATGGTAGGATATTTCTTAATGAAATTGGTATAATACTGCCACCCCTGCGCAACCCTTGTTTGTTGAAGAATCACTTCACTCAGCCATATTTTATAGGGGTCAGGCTCTCCTTTCCATGGCATTTCGCGAGTATTGGTTTGCTTGTGCCATTTCATCAATATGCTCGTAAACTGTTTTTCCATTATGTAGCGCAAATATTCAACAAAACAACAGGTAATCCATTTTTATGTTCAGATCTTGCTATTGGGAATAATTCAGGTCTGAAACTATGTTTAAAAATGCCTTTCGCCTGAACCTTTTATCTATCAATTAGTAACGCCTATAATATTTGTGCTATCTTTCTTGCATTATTCAATCTTTTTAGTTTATTTTAATGTCTTCTACCTTAAAACAACCCAACTAATGAGAAAATCAGATCTCATCAATCAGATTTCAGATAAAACCGGTATTCCCAAAGTGGATGTTTTGGTTACCCTGGAAACCATGTTTAAAGAAGTGAAAGAAAGCCTTTCCAATGGTCAAAACATATATATACGTGGCTTTGGCAGCTTTATTACCAAGAAAAGGGCCGCCAAGATTGGCCGAAACATTAAAAAAAATGTGGCTGTAGAAATTCCCGAACATTATATTCCTGCCTTTAAACCTGCCAAAGAATTTGTAAGTGAAGTAAAAAGCAAGCATAAGCCTAGCTAACTTTGCCGAAAGCGTTCCCTAAGTGAAAAAACAGCAATTTTTAGTCGTTGGCATTGCATCCGTCTTATGTATCTTACTATATGTTTTTGGCAGAACCGTTCCCGAAAAGTCTCCTACGCAGTTGCGTTCTACCACTCAACCAAATGATCATCAATCAGTTACGTTTGCAGAATTATTAACCAAAGCCAAGGAGAAAATTAGTCCGGAACAATCCCAGCGCCTCACAAAGCTCGAATCATCTGTGGTTAGGGGAGATATAAAAGAGCAGCAATTACACGTGTATCACCAGCTGGCAAGGTTCTGGGGAGATTCGGCCCATATTTTCGAAACCTATGCTTATTACACTGCAGAAGCCGCGAAGTTGGAAAATTCTGAAAAAAGCCTCACCTTTGCCGCCCATCTGTTTTTAGAGAACCTGATGACAGAGGGGCAACCGGCCATGCAAAACTGGCTGGCAAGTAATGCAAAAGTTCTTTTTGAGAAAGCGATAGCCCTTAACCCGGCGAATGATTCCAGTAAAATTGGCTTAGGTGCCTGTTATATATTTGGAAACATTTCTGATAATCCGATGCAGGGAATTATTCCGGTAAGGGAGATTGTTCAGAAAAATCCAGATAACATCTACGCACAGATGGTATTAGGATTAGGCGGGAAGAAAAGCGGACAGTACGATAAAGCCATTGAACGTTTCAATATTATTGTACAAAAGCAACCGGGTAATATTGAAGCTGTGTTTAACCTCGCAGAGTGTTACGACTTGAAAGGTGATAAACAAAATGCTATTACCTGGTATGAAGCAGCCAAAAAACTGGTGAAAGTGCCCGAAGCGCAGAAAGAACTTGACAAAAGGATTACTGAATTGAAAAAATAAAATTATTAATTAACTAAAATTACTCCGTGTATGCCTTGTGGTAAGAAGAGAAAGCGTCATAAAATTGCGACTCACAAACGAAAAAAACGTTTAAGAAAGAATCGTCATAAGAAAAAGAATAAGTAATTCTCTTAGACTGATTTAAAATTATATAGATACAGTCTTGCTGATGGCAGGACTGTATTTAACACTTTTCTGGATTTCGCCACTGTCTTTCTACGCTGCAACTTTTACCTTATCCTTCCTGATCTGGTGGCGAGTGTTACAGTTATAAGTGTATTTTGATTTGCCGCATACCGGCTGTGATTTTGTATTTAAAAGTTGCCATTTTGTGAACAAAGAACTAATTATTAATGCTGGCCCTACAGGCGTTGAGATTGCATTCCTGGAGGATAAAAAACTGGTAGAACTGCACAACGAAAAAACAGATGCCAATTTTGCCGTGGGTGATCTCTATCTTGGAAAAGTAAAAAAACTAATTCCGGGCCTTAATGCTGCGTTCGTGGATGTAGGCTTTGAAAAAGATGCCTTTCTCCATTATACGGATCTAAGCCCTTATGTGAAATCTATACTCAAATTCACGCAGTTAGCCATGCATGATAAGGAAGCTAACGGGTTTGACTTTGCCAAATTCCAGTCCGAACCCGAAATTGTGAAAACAGGTAAGATCAACGATGTATTGAATGGTAAACCCCATGTATTGGTTCAGATCTTGAAAGAACCGATAGCTGCCAAAGGACCTAGGTTAAGCTGCGAGTTATCATTACCCGGAAGATTTGTGGTACTCACCCCTTTCAATGAAATTGTAGCGGTTTCAAAAAAGATCCATTCTTCAGAAGAAAGAAAAAGATTGCATAAGATTGTTGAAGCCATTCGTCCTAAAAATTTTGGAGTAATTGTCCGTACAGCAGCAGAAGGCAAGAGTACTGCCGAACTTCACCAGGACCTGTTGGCGCTGGAAGAAACCTGGAAAAGCATCAAAAGAAATTTAAAAGGTGCTGTAGCTCCAGTGAGGATACTGAGTGAAGAAAACAAAACAACGAGCATACTTCGCGACCTATTAAGTGCCGACTTTAATAAGGTAGTGGTAAATGATAAAAATCTTTTCGAGGTTACGCAGAGTTATATTCAACGTATTGCCCCTGATAAAATTGATATTGTATCTTTTTATCAAAATGGCTTACCCATATTTGACCAGTTTGGCGTAACAAAACAGGTAAAATCATCTTTCGGGAAAACCGTGAATTTACCTAGTGGTGCCTATCTGATTATTGAACATACAGAAGCCCTGCACGTAGTAGATGTAAACAGTGGCTATAAAAGTGTAAGCAATAACCAGGAAGACAATGCCCTCGAAACTAACCTGGAAGCAGCTGAAGAAATTGCGCGCCAGTTACGGTTGAGAGACATAGGCGGTATTATTGTGGTTGACTTTATTGATATGAAGTTGCCTGATAACAAGCGCAAAGTGCAGGATGCCATGGAGGGATTTATGAAGACAGACCGGGCCAAACATTCTGTATTACCCATTTCGAAATTTGGCCTATCGCAAATAACCAGGCAGCGTATGCGGCCAGAAGTAAACATAATCACTTCAGAAGCCTGCCCTGCCTGTAACGGAACCGGAAAAATTACCTCTACCCTGTTACTGGAAGATGAGATGGAGAAACGTTTGTATTACCTGGTTACGCATGGCCATAAGAACCTTACATTAGTTGTTCATCCGATCTTATACTCTCATTTAACCAAAGGATTCTTTACTTCTATCATTAAAAAATGGAAACGCAAGTACAAAACCAATTTAAAGGCGCAGGCAAATACCAATTACCACTTAATTGAGTTTAAGTTTTTTAATGAACATGAGGAAGAAATAAAATTCTAACATTTACCATAAAAAAGCCGGGCCAGACAGTCCGGTTTTTTTTTGCGCTTCCACATTTACTTACAAAGCATTGTAATAATTCAACAATTTGATCAACTGATCATTATTCTTAAAGTTTGTTTTATTAGATAGAACAAATTGGTTAACCTGTGCCTGTTTATCAGACAATTCGGCGAGAATAAACTCCTTGTCCTTTTTCAATCGTTTCATTTCACCTTTTACAAAAAGGTAATAGTTTTCATACGTTTCGAAATCTTTGGCTACCTCTCCACTTAATTCATTTTTTCTTTCGGATACTTTTTTAGTGATTGACTTTATAAAAAAGCAACGGCCCTCAGATAATATCTGGTAGAATGTATTACCGTTTTTCATATCAATGGGCGGAAAACCGGTTTGAAATTTGTAGAACAGAATACCTTCCGTGGTAGTATCGGAATATGTAATTTCTTTCACCATGCCTGCCTCTATATAACCTTCTATACCATTGGACGATATAAAATAGATTTCCTGGGAAACCATGTCAATTTTGGCTTTTACATTTACAAATGTGCGTCCTTGTTTTAATTTAATATTGGCATATTTATATTCAGCATTAAAAAAGGGTGTACCGCTTACATCTGCATACTTGTTTTCAAAAGGTCTTCCGTTTACATCGGTAATAAATATCTGGTTGGCCCATTTTCCATTTATAACAACCCCATTATTTTGTGCACACAGAGTGCCTGTACAAATAACAGCAAGTAAAATCTGACAGCATCTTTGGCGCATGGCTTGTATATTGTTTACTAAAGTTAGTGCAACCTTCTCTAAAACAATCAAGGCCCTTTATACAAAGGGCCTTGATCTTAACATAAAATTATATCACTTGTTATTTAGGATTCTTTATTGCTGCACTACCCGATGCTGCCGGGTTGTATGCCAATTCATTATCCGGAACATCCCAATAATCAAGATACCCGTAATTTATAGTGGCATTTGTATTAACAACACCTGTAGCAGATAATACCACACAACCGGTACGAGATTTATCAGGGGCAATAATTTCGAAACGACGGGCATCATAGAAAGACAAGCCTTTGAAAGCCAGTCCAATCCTTCTTTCGCTCCTCAATTCTTCTGCTGCAGCAGCCTGTGTTATTCCGGCACCCAATGGTGCTAAACCGGCACCCTGGTAAACACGCACAGCATTGATGGAAGCAACAGCATTATCAATATTTGCCTGGCCACCCAGACGAATTAATGCTTCGGCTTTCATCAGCTCATTTTCTTCATATGTACTGGCCAGAGTAATTTCATTAGCTCCAGCAGCGGTGTTTGAATAAGTAATAACGCCAGGTAAACCACTACCCCCATTTGTTAAACTGTAGCGGGTATTGAATACATTACCACGATCTGTATTGAATATGCCTACCTGGGTCAGCGTACGAACATTATTATCTTTTCGCTTATCACCTGCCCTGAATTCCTGCACCCAGCGTTCACTGAGTTTGTAGGTACCGGTAGCACTTCCGGAAGACTGGATTTTGTCAGCAACAGTGGTTCCCAGAAAGTCACCATTCGCATCAGTACGTCCTGTAAAAATCAGGTCGGAAGATGTTACACCTGCATTTGTTAAAGTAAGGATACTGTTCCATTGTGTGGCAGTCATAGCAGCAACGGTGTTATTTATCAGTATATTACGTGCCTTCATGGTATTGATGCTTCTTTTCCACATAGCCGTTGTTAAGATGCCTCCCTTTCCTTTTTGCAAAAAAGAAGGTATCAAACTACCCAGAATAGCTGAGTAATCTGTAGTTGAAGTAGCTGCATCTAAAGCTGCTGCTGCCTTATCAAAATTAGCATTTGACTCAGCGATAATAGCTTCTTTAGATACATAATTACCATTCGTACTTGCATCGGTAGTACCTGAATTTTGAATAAGGCCTGCATAATAAATAGAACCGATCCTTGCATAAGCAAACCCTTTCCACCAGTAAGCCCATGCCTGAATAGTGGCTTTTTTAGTAGCTGCTCCTGAGCCCGTAAAAGTAGTATTGGCGGTAATGGCCAAAACTGAATTCGCAGCTGTAATCATGTTATACATATAAGCCCACTCATAATAAGTGGGATTACTACCCTGTTGCGCGTTAACATTGATAGCACGTAAAAGTGCATACTGAGTAGTAATAGCACTTGGGTTCAATACCACAGTACCATTGTCCAATGTGACTTTATTAGGACAACCGATCTGGTTCATAAAAGAATTGGCCGCTTCTGCACCGATTATATCGCCCATTATTTCCTGAAAGCCAGTGGCACCAGCCCAAAAACGACCGAAAACACCATCAGAATACTTAAGGTCGTAAAAACCGTTTCTATAAATAGAACCTTGTGCAAGCGATACAACACCGGTTTCGGTTTGCGCACTTTGCGGGGTAGGTTGGTTGGTGTTACTGATATCCAGATCCTTTTTGCAGGAAGTGATACCTAACGTAACCCCCAATATCCCGATTAAAATTTTATTATTCTTCATGTCTTCTAAGTTTTAAGATTAAGATTAAAATCCAACATTCAAACCAATGGTGTAGGCTTTTGTGTTAGGAATGGAATTATGATCTACCCCACGATCAAACGCAGAATTAGATGCACCTGAACTGATTTCAGGATCATATCCTGTGTACTTAGTAATAGTAACCAGATTACGGCCAGACAGAACCAGTTGTAAACGCTGGAATGCTTTTATCTTAAATACTTTAGCAAAATCCAAGCCAACAGATAGATTTCTTAAGCGCCAAAAAGAAGCGTCTTCATAAAAATAATCTTTCGTGCCATTATTTGCACCTGCCTGGTAGATACCACGATAAAATGCAGTATATGCATGTGTTACACCACCAATGGTGATAGGATTTGTATAATCAGAAGAGATCCCGTCACGGTACATCCATCCTTTGGTTTGATTGTATAAGTGACTGCCATTTACCCAATCCCACTGCATACTTAACGACAAGAATCCTTTGTAACTGAAGTTATTGATAAAGCTCATATTGAACTTTGGATTAGGGTCACCAAAGCTGTATTTACCGGGAGAATTCGCCGGGCGCTTGGTAATTTTATCAACTACATACCCATTGGAGGCAACTTCATAATTTCCCTGATTGGCTTTTGCAATAAATGGCAACCCTGTATTTGGATCAACCTGATCTATGCTTTTCAAAATCAAGTAACCAAACAGCTGGCCAATTTTCTGACCTGCTTTTAAAGTGATACCTACACTACCTGCCGCCGAAGTAACCACCACATCTGCACCTGTTACACTGGTGATCTCAGAAGTCTGTTTAGAAAAATTGGTGGTCATATCCCAGCTAAAGTCTTTCTTAGACAGGATACCCAGGTTTAATGAGGCTTGTATACCATTGGAACCTAAGCCAAAGGCATTGTTCAGTACGCTTCCTACACCTGTTGAAGGTGCAGCATCAACCCTGTAAATAGCATTGTCGGTATTTCTTTTCCAATAGGTAAATGATAAGCCGGCATTTCTAAGCCAAGCACCTTTTAACAGGTTGAAGCCTAAATCAACGCCATATTCTGTTTCTTTCGATAATTCAACTGCCAGGTTTGGATTAGGGCTGGAAGTAGGAAAGTTAAACACACTGTTTGCACCAAGGTTAGCAGCACCTAACACAGGGAAACGCTGAAATGCACCTGGCTGGATACCTGCTTCTCCGTATGCCGCCCTGATTTTGAAATCAGTGAGGACATTGGAAATTTTTGAACTTTCCCAGAATTTGAATTTTGAAATATTCAAAAAGGCATCACCTCTAGGGAAAGTTTGTGCAGTAGCACCACTTCCAAATGCAGATGAATAATCGCTTCTTACGCCTACTGCAACACCAGCAATATCAGACCACTCAAAACGCTGGTTTGCCAGGAAGCCATATGTAATAAATGGCTCTACATAATCAGAAAACACTTTATACACAGCTGCTTGGGTTGCATTCCAAGGATAGTAACCCGGTGCATCATAGCCGTATGCAGAAAATTGCTTGTACAAGCTCTTGCGATAATCAAAAGCTACGGTAGTAGTAGTTTTGATTGGGACTTTCAAATGAAAATCTTTTTCAAAATCAGTACGCACTGTTGCTGTTCCAATAAAATTTTGGAAAGTTCTACGTTCTACATAATTATCTATTTCACCTGTAGTACTGCCATCTCCGGCAGAGTTCGGGTTGTAATTGCTATAAAAGAATTGGTTGTAAACTGCATTTTTATTGAATTCCTGGTCTTCATAACGATACGTTGTATTCGTATTCTGCACATTCAAACTATATTTCGCATCCAATTCCAGGTAACGAGCGAACCGGTAATTCAGGTCTAAGCTTTGAATAAGATCAATTTTATTAATCAAAGTACTTGTATACTGATTGATGTAATTAGGATTGGCACCGTTAACACCAGCTGCATCTCCAAAATAAACGCCATAATTACCATCTAAATCTTTGTAATCATAGTTGGCAAATGGGCGGGTATTGTTTATGCTAAATACTACGCCACGGCCGGTTTGGTCGTTCAGTGTATTTTTAGTGTATACCAATTGAGTAAGGCTGGTTAATTTCAGGTTCTTAGCCAATTCTATACCTAACTTACCAGTAAGGTTAGAACGTGAATAATCCCCATTGTCTTTAAAGTTTGAGTTTTGTTTATTGTTAGAGGCTGATAACAGGAAGTCTACTTTGTCACGGCTACCTGAAATAGTTACTGAATTATTCAAAACATACCCTTTTTGGAAAAACATTTTATTATGATCATAATATTTCAGATTCTGATCGTATGCTTTTTCTGCATAACTGGTAGCACTTAATGCGCTGTATTGCACATTCGCATCAAAAACACTAAGGGCAGGGTCAAAAATAAGCGGTTGACCATTTGCCTTAATTACATTATTACTTGCATCAGTTGCAAAAGCATGAAATTGTGCTTTATGAACATTACCAATGTTTAATAACTCATTGGTAGTGGCACTGCTGGTTACATCAATATTTAATTTGCCTGCTTTTGCTTTTTTAGTAAATAACTGGATTACACCATTGGCACCTTGTGCACCATATAATGAAGCTGCAGCAGCACCTTGCACCACCTCTACCCTTTCAATGATATTTACGTCTATTGAGTTAAGGTCGGTAGCGCCTACCTGCAAACCATCCAGCAGAATCATTGGAGAGGTTCCACCCTGGATTGTATTAATACCACGCAACAGGATGTTGAGGGGCTGGCCCGGGTTACCATTAGTACTGGAAATTTGTGCTCCTGCAATCTGGCCTACCAGTTGCTGGCCCACATCGCCTGAAGTAACTTTGGTTTGGCTGGCAATGTTTACCGACTCAACGGCAATTCCCAGTTTCTTTTTACTGGTAGCTGCACCTACACCTGTTACAACTACTTCGCTTAATGATCTTACATCAGTAATGAGCTGAACCATTAAATTAGAATTAGAGGCAGCCAACTGCTTGTTTTCAAATCCCAGAGCTGAGATAACAAGCGTTGCACCGTTTTTCACTTTAATAGAAAAAGCACCATCATTTCCGGCACTTACTCCGTTTTTAGTACCTTTTTCTATTACGGTTGCTCCCGGTACGGGAGACCCTTTGTCGTCCATAACCTTACCAGTTACGGTGGATGTTTGCGCGAAACCGACCAGTATGGCCATAGCATAAGCACAAACGCTCATTAGCAGTTTTTTTCTCATGTTGTTGTTTTTTATGGAAGTGAGCCGTTTATCAGGCATTCTGACCACCTAAATAAGGTAAAAGCTGCGCATAAAACTTTTTAAATGTTAAATTTTAAGCTTTTTTTAATGTTGGAAATTCTTATCAATCGTTTGCAACTTACGCAAAAAAGACCAATATCATATATGAAAATATTTTATAAATGAACAATCACAATGCTTTTACAGTCCTTGAATATTTTTTTAGCAGCAACTATGGGTCTTCAACAAAAAAACACTGTTTTCGACTTAAGAAATAATTAAAAAAGCTAATTGAAATTCGCCGATCCAGAAACTGATTTTACCGAATTAGCCTGTAAATGTTTTTTTAACTGCCTGCTGTAGAAAACCCTACAACTAATATAGTTAATCACTAATAAATAGGAGAAGATTCTTGATTCAGGTTAGAAAAAATATATATAAATATTTAGTATACAATAATTTTTTTATTTTTAACTAATTTGTAATCAGATATTTATCAATTTTAAGGCGTGTGCTTTCTACTTATGGGTATTGTAATATAGAGAATGCTTAAAACCCTTTAATAGACCTGTTACTTATGTATTAAAAAATGCTTAAAATTAAACCTGTCGGGGAACGGAAATTTATGCACAGGGCCAAAAAATAATTTTGGAATGTGCCCCATTATTGTAATTTAGTGGAAGAATTTAATGGGTTAGTAAGTAAACAGGGTCAACAGCGATGTTGGCCCTTTTACGTGCCGTAAAGACTGTGTTTCCGCGGATTCATCAACCTGGATTTACCATATAATTCATTACATGTTTTATGCTGAGGACGGTTTAAAATTCATTTAAAAAATAACTGCCGGCTTCTGATTGGCCCACTATTTTTCTTTCATTTCTCCCATTACCTTTAAGGCATGAGCAAGATAAAAACAGCTTTTTTTTGTAGTAACTGTGGGTATGAAAATGCCAAGTGGTTGGGCAAGTGCCCGGGTTGCGCCGAATGGAACACATTTACCGAAGAAATTTTAGATAAAGGAAATAACAAAGAAGAAAACTGGGACAGCTATACACCTGAAAAAAGAAATACCAAATCAGTTGCGCTGAGTGACGTGGTAAGTAATAAAGAAAAAAGGATCGTAACCAAAGATCCTGAGCTGAACAGAGTACTGGGTGGCGGCATTGTTCCCGGAAGTATTATTTTGGTTGCCGGTGAACCAGGCATTGGCAAAAGCACTTTGTTTTTACAAAATGGTTTATTGATAGAACAACTAAGGGTCTTATATATAAGCGGTGAAGAAAGTGAGCAACAGATAAAAATGCGGGCAGACCGTTTAAAGATACCCAATGATAATTTTTACCTGCTAACCGAAACGGCTACACAAACTATTTTCCAGGAGATAAAAAAACTAAAGCCGCAACTAGTCATTGTAGACTCTATACAAACATTGCAATCTAACCTGATAGATTCTTCTGCAGGAAGTGTTTCACAAATAAGAGAATGTGCTGCAGAATTTCAGCGGTTTGCCAAGGAAACAAATACCCCTGTTTTTTTAATCGGTCATATTACCAAAGACGGTGCGATTGCGGGTCCGAAAATATTGGAGCATATGGTGGATACCGTTTTACAATTCGAAGGAGACCGACATTACGCTTACCGAATTTTAAGAACATTAAAGAATCGTTTTGGAAGTACCGCCGAATTGGGTATTTATGAAATGACAGGTGAAGGGATGCGGATCGTATCCAATCCCTCAGAAATTTTGATTGCCCAAAGAGAAGAGCAATTGAGCGGAAGTGCCATTGCTGCTACATTAGAAGGCATGCGGCCTTTACTGATAGAAGTACAGGCACTCGTAACACAAAGTGTGTATGGCACGCCACAAAGAACTGTTAGTGGTTTTGATTTGCGAAGGCTACAGTTATTATTAGCCGTATTGGAAAAGCGTGGCGGTTTCCAGTTTGGTATGAAAGATGTGTTTATTAATATTGCCGGCGGCATTAAAGTAGAAGACCCTTCGATAGACCTTGCAGTGATCTGTGCATTGCTTTCATCGTATGAAGATGTTCCCTTACCGGCACATATTTGTTTTGCAGGTGAAGTTGGGTTGAACGGAGAGATACGTGCAGTAAACAGGATCGAACAGCGTATTGCCGAAGCCGAGAAATTAGGCTTTGAAAAAATAATTGTATCCCGCTATAATAAAAAAAGTTTCGACCCGAAAGCGTATAAGATAAATGTAACTGCATTGAGCAGGGTGGATGAAGTGTATCAGCAATTGTTTTGAAGAGGGAGAAGTTAATTTGGCGAGAAGGGTTAAAGAGGTTAAAATAGTTAAAAAGGGTACGCACATTATTTAATTTTTTTAACCCCTTTTAACTATTTTAACCTCTTTAACCACTAACCTCCATTGCGGTAAATACCTAATCAAACAAAACAAATCCATTCCGAAATTTGCAGAATGGTTTTTTCCGCAGAAAAATATCTCGCTAATTTTTTACACCTGTTCTATCCGCATAATTGTGAGGGATGTGGTACAGATATAATTGGTGATGCCTACTTTCTTTGTGCAAGGTGTTTGCATCGTTTACCTGAGACCCGTTTTTTTCAATCACCCGCTAACCCCGTTGAAAAATTATTTTATGGGAGGCTTCGGGTTACACATGCAGCAGCCACCTATTATTTTACAAAAGATTCTTTGCTTCAACATTTACTCATTCAATTAAAATATAAGGGCAATAAAGAAGCCGGCTATTTTTTAGGCAGGATGATGGCTTATGCATTAATGAAGACTCAACGGTTTAAAGATGTAGATGTACTGGTGCCCTTGCCACTGAATAAGAAAAAAGAACATATACGCGGCTATAACCAGGCCGCCCTTATTTGTGAAGGGATAGCGGAAATCTGGCATAAGCCTGTTTTAAAAGACGCAGTGGAGCGAATAAAATTTACAGAAACCCAAACCCACCAGAACCGGGCCAGCCGCTGGCAGAATATGGACGGGGTATTTGCCCTTACAGATGAAAACGCCTTAAAAAACAGGCATATATTACTTATAGACGATGTAATTACAACCGGGGCCACCCTGGAAGCCTGTGGTTCAACCATCCTGAAAGCAGAAGGAGTCTTGTTGAGTATCGCAGCAGCAGCTTACACGATATAGCCGATTGTTGCAGGGTATAACTAAAAATGATAAGCGGGGTTTATGCCAGGTCACACAAAGTATATTGACCGAACCCAGGAAGTAAACACCGATTTAACCTTTCCATTCACCAAAATATAACCAACCTTTTCTATATTTAACTGTTATTTACTAAAAATAAAAATTATGAAATACCTTTTAACCATTGCCATTGTGGGCATGCTAAGCGCATTTACTTTGCCAGGCGACCCAACCATACACAGTTTTAAAGTAAAATCCATTGAAGGGGGAACGATTGACTTCTCTAAATTCAAAGGGAAGAAAATATTGGTGGTAAACACTGCTTCCAAATGCGGTTATACACCTCAGTACGAAGCATTGGAAAAAGTTTATGAGCAATACAAAGACAAATTAGTGATCGTGGGTTTTCCTGCCAATAATTTTGGCGCACAGGAGCCCGGTGCCGACAATGAGATACAGGAATTCTGTAAAGCAAGGTTTGGCGTGAAATTTCCATTGGCCAGCAAAGTAAGCGTTAAGGGTGATGATACTGCGCCTATTTATAAATGGCTGACCAGCAAAACGGAAAATGGCGTTTTAGATGCTACCATTGGCTGGAATTTTAATAAATTTTTATTGGATGAGAATGGTAAGATGATTGCTTATTTTCCAAGTAAAGTGACTCCGGATAGTGAAGAGATTTTGAAATACCTGAAATAATCGCTGATTTCACGGATTTAGATATGATTTTTTTGAAGGAGGATGTTTAATAAAACATCCTCCTTTTTGTTTTTTATACCCTTTGTTTTTGATACCCAAGAATTAATGAGAAATCATAAAAAACACGTGAAATAATTTTTGATTTCACGTATCTGGGCATGATTTTTTTGAAGAAGGATGTTTAATAAAACATCCTTCTTTTTGTTTTTTATATCCTTTACTTTTGATACCGACGGATTGATGAAAAATCATAAAAAAATCCATAAAATCTGAGATGTTATTTAAGGATGTGATAGGCCAGCAGGCAACCAAGCAACATTTAGCAGAAATGGTAGAACAAAACCGCCTTAGCCATGCTTTGCTTTTTCTGGGTAAAGAAGGCAGTGGGGCTTTACCATTGGCGATGGCTTTTGCGCAGTACATTGTTTCACTTCCGCAGCCTTCTCCAGTTGTGGAGGATTTGTTTGGCGGGATGACTTCTTTAGAACCTACCCCTTCCTATATCCATCCGGACGATATTGCTTCGCAGTCTGCTTTTCAAAGGGCAGGGCAGCTGATACATCCTGATCTGCATTTTTCATACCCGGTTATTCCGAAAAAACCGGGCGATAAACCTACCAGCACCGATTATATTGCTGAATGGCGGGAGTTTGTTCAATCTTATCCTTATGGGAATGTTTACGACTGGTTGCAGTTTATTGGTGCAGAAAATAAACAGGGCAATATTACGGCAGATGAGTGCAACGATATTATCCGCCAATTAAGCCTGAAAAGTTTTGAGAGCGAATACAAAGTATTGCTTTTATGGATGCCCGAATACCTGGGCAAGGAAGGCAATAAATTATTAAAACTGATTGAAGAACCACCACCCAATACCTTATTTATTCTCGTGGCAGAAAATGATGAGCAGATTCTGCCTACCATTTTAAGCCGTTGCCAATTGGTAAAAATCCCGCAATTAGAGAACAGTGAAATAGAACAGGCATTGACCGCCCGTGCTAATGTGCCGCCAGATACTGCCCGGCAGATAGCCGGTATTTGTGAGGGTAATTACCGTGAAGCGTTGCAATTATTGCAACATGCCGATGAAGACTGGCAAAGCCTTTTGAGAGACTGGCTGAATGCCACTTTGAAAGGTGGCCCTATTGCACAGGTAAAATTTGTAGAAGAAACCAGTAAGCTGGGACGTGAGAAACAAAAGCAATTTTTACGCTATTTTAACCACCTGCTGGAACAAAGCATACGGATAAAAGTGCTGGGAGCTGAACAGGTGATGCTGGGGGATAATGAGAAAGATTTTGCCCAACGGCTTAATAAAATTGCCTCTGTAAGCCAGCAACAGGCCATTATTGAAGAACTTGACAGGGCCGCTTACTACGTAGAACGCAATGCCAACGCCAAAATGCTGTTCCAGGCACTTACCATTAAACTCTACCACATCATTCAGAACAAAACCTTAATTTTGGTCAGTTAAGCCTTTGCCGGGTAATGGCAGTTGGCTGTGAGGGGGATTTTTGGAGTGGCACGTGTGGAATTGGTTTGCTATATGAAGAAAACCAACGAAAGCACATGAACTGTTATACGCTTATCAATATATTTTGAAGGCACCGATGCTGGTTACGATTACACATAATTTCTTTACACAGCACAACAGCGAACAGGAAGCTGAAGTGAGTGACACAACCAAAGCATCATAGCAGTACTATAGCCCGCCCAACCATTCTCTTTAGTTTATTTTTTTCTAACCAATTTATCAATTGAGATATGGGATGTGGATCATGCAGTTCATCAAAAGACGGGGGCAAACCGGGCGGTTGTAAAAGCAATGGCGGGTGCAGCACAGGCGGATGTAACCGTTTGAATGTACACGACTGGTTACTGAACCTTCCGTTCAGCGACCCTGAAAGCACCTGCAAAGTGGTTGAAATCAGTTTCAAGCAGGGCAGCCGTAAAGATTTTTACCGTAACACAACTTTACAATATTTTGAAAAAGGCGACTATGTTACCATTGAAGGCGTTAGCGGATTTGATGTTGGCGAAGTGAGCCTTACCGGTGAACTGGTGCGCATGCAACTGAAGAAAAAAGGGGTGGATGAGTTTAGTCCGGATATGAAAAAAATCCTCCGTCGCAGCAGCGACAGGGATATTGACACTTTCAAAATCAGCAAAAGCCGTGAAAATGAGATTCTGGCGCGTAGTCGCGCCATTGCCCGCCAATTAAATGTACAGATGAAGCTGAGTGAAGTGGAGATACAGGCCGACGGTAAAAAAGGCACTTTCTTTTATACCGCCGATGACCGGGTTGATTTTCGTGAGTTGATAAAAATGTATGCCGGCGATTTTAAAGTAAAAGTGGAGATGCGCCAGATAGGCATCCGCCAGGAAGCCGCGAAAGTGGGTGGCATCGGCAGTTGTGGCCGTGAGCTCTGTTGCAGCACCTGGCTGAATGATTTTAAAAGTGTGAATACTACTGCTGCCCGTTACCAGAACCTGTCTATCAATCAAACCAAATTAAGTGGGCAGTGTGGCCGTTTGAAATGTTGTTTGAATTATGAACTGGATACCTATTTAGATGCGTTACAAAATTTTCCGGATTATGCGGAAACATTGGATACGGCAATGGGTACGGCACACCTGATCAAGAAAGATATTTTCAAGAACCTGATGTGGTATATACTGCCTAATAACAGTAAACATTTCCCATTAACCATTCAGCGCGTGAAAGATATTAAGCGTTTGAACCAGCAGGGACAAAAAGTGGATGAGTTGCAACCCGTAGAAATTGTTAACAGTAAGAACAAAGAAGTAGAACCGGCATTTGTGGATTTAGTTGGACAGATCAGTTTAAAAACATTAGAGAAAGACGACAGGCGCAGGCGTGACCAGGAGCGTGGAAACAGGGGGCCGCAACAAGGTTCAAGGCAGCAGGGTTCAAGAAACCAGGGACCAAGGGAACAGGGATCAAGAGATCAAGGGCCAAGACAGCAAGGACCAAGGCCACCGCAGCAAAACCGTGGGCCGCAGCAAGGATCAAGAGACCAAGGGCCAAGGCAGCAAGGACCAAGAGATCAGGGACCAAGACCTCCACAGCAAAACCGGGGGCCGCAACAAGGTTCAAGAGATCAGGGGCCAAGG
>JANXUL010000212.1 GCA_025356235.1 Bacteroidota bacterium | reverse complement strand
GTGATCCCGCTGGGACTCGGACCCAGGACCCATACATTAAAAGTGTATTGCTCTACCAACTGAGCTACGGAATCTGACCTTTTCCCATAAAAAAATGGCATACGCCTTTTTTCTTTGGGAGTGCAAAAATAGGTGAATTAGAAAACCAGCCAAATTTTTATGGTAATTTATTATTTGATTTACCCACAGGTATGTCAATAACTGATGCGCTAACTGCCTATTTTTGCTCTAGTAACACATAATGTATATGTCAATATTTGCAAATAAAATCGTGGTTATTACCGGCGGTTCAGAAGGGATAGGTAAGGCATTGGTGGATGCTTTCCTGCAGCAAGGGGCCAAAGTAGCCACTTGTGGCCGCAACTATGATAAACTATACCAGTTGCAATCCTCATACCCCGGTAAGCCATTATTGATCCATACGGCTGATGTAAGCAAGGAGGTGGATTGTCATCATTTTATTGAAACGGTTATCAAATCCTTTGGTACGATTGATATTCTTATCAATAACGCCGGTATTTCTATGCGTTCATTGCTGGCTGAGGTAGAACTGGACACCATCCGGAAAGTAATGGATATTAATTTCTGGGGAACAGTGTACTGTACCAAATTCGCTTTGCCTTATATTACCCAAAATAAAGGCACTATTGTGGGGGTATCGTCAATTGCCGGTTACCGTGGCTTGCCTGGTAGAAGTGGTTATTCTGCCTCTAAATTTGCCGTAAACGGCTGGCTCGAAGCCATTCGTACAGAATTACTTGATAGCGGTACCAATGTTATGTGGGTTTGCCCGGGATTTACCACCTCCAATATCCGCAATGCGGCGTTGAATAAAGACGGCCATTCACATGGTGAAACACCCATGGATGAAGGGAAAATGATGAGTGCCGAAGAATGTGCCAAACATATTTTAACGGCTATAGAAAAACGGAAAAGGTCGCTGGTACTTACTTTCACAGGTAAACGTACAGTGTTTATGAACCGGTTTTTCCCATCATTAGCCGATAAACTGGTGAGGAAATTTTTCTATAAAAACGGAGAATTGGTGAAATAACTATCTACTTCAAACGTTTATCATTCACCATGCCAATTCTAACGTTGACAACAGACATAGGCCAGCGGGATTATCTTGTTGGGGCTATTAAGGGACAATTTGTCAACCTGATGCCAACGCTGAATATCTGCGATATCACCCATTATCTTTCCCAAACCAATTTTCCACAGGCAGCGTATACCTGTAATAATGCCTTTAAATTTTATCCCGCTGGCAGTTTTCATCTCCTGATAGTTAACCTGTTCGAATCATCGGTCAAATATATGTTGGTGGCCAAATACCGTGATCAGTTCATTATTTGTCCCGATAACGGCTTGCTTACCATGATCACTGGAACTAAACCGGCAGAAATGGTAGCTATTTCATTTGATAAAAAGAACACATTACTTGAAATGACACAGATGGTTGCAGAAGCAGTGGCAAAAATCCATGCAACCGGAAACCTTTTGGCAGCCGGCCCGGCCATAACAAATATTGAAGAAAAATACCCTCTCCGCGCCACATTAGGCCCTGATTGGATGGAAGGCCAGATACTTTTTATTGATAATTTTGAGAATGTTGTCATTAATATCACCAAAGAAGAATTTATTGAACAAAGGAATGGCCGGAGTTTCAAGATCGTATTCAAGCGCAACGAGATCATTGATGTAATCAGTGATAATTATACCTCGGTATCAGAATCGGAAAAGCTGGCCTGGTTTAACTCTGCAGGATATCTTGAAATTGCCCTCCGTAACGGCAATATGGCCGGATTATTCGGCCTCCAGGGCTTTAACGAACAAATGCAACAGGCAGGCTCTACAATGGAGAATAAGTGGTTTTACCAGACAGTGAGGATATTTTTTGAATGAGGGGAGTAGTGAGTAATGAGTTGTGAGTAGTATGACAGAAAATGTGTATACCCACAACTCACCACTCACTCCTCCCCACTCACAATCCCCAACTCTCTTTTTTCCATTTGCCCATTTGCAAGTATTTTTGCCACTCAAATTGGTTCATCAATCAGTTCAATTAATTAATCATAAAAATATGGCATACGACGTAGTTGTTTTAGGTAGTGGCCCGGGTGGTTATCCTGCCGCTATCCGTGCATCTCAATTGGGTTTTAAAGTAGCAATTATAGAAAAAGAAAGCCTGGGGGGCATCTGTCTTAACTGGGGCTGCATTCCCACCAAAGCCCTTTTAAAAAGTGCCCAGGTGTATGAATATATGAAGCACAGTACCAATTATGGTATTAATGCAACAGGAGTGGAAGCGGATTTTGGCGGAGTAATCAAACGTAGCCGTGGGGTAGCTGATAAAATGAGCAAAGGCATCCAGTTTTTGATGAAGAAGAATAAGATAGATGTGGTAATGGGATATGGCAAGATCAAAGCCAAAGGCCAGATAGAAGTAACGGCAGCTGACGGCACAACTAAAATTGTCGAATCCAAATACATAGTAATCGCAACAGGCGGAAGGAGCAAAGAATTACCCAATCTTAAACAGGATGGCAAAAAAGTGATCGGTTACCGGGAAGCAATGTCCTTACCCACGCAACCCAAAAGCATGATCATTGTAGGAAGTGGTGCCATTGGTGTTGAGTTTGCCTATTTCTACAATAGCCTCGGAACCAAAGTAACCATCGTTGAATTTTTACCGCGTATCGTACCGGTAGAAGATGAGGACATTTCGAAGGAACTGGAAAAGCAATACAAGAAACAAGGCATTGATATTATGACCAATGCTTCTGTTGAATCTGTTGACATAAGTGGGGAAGGAGTGAAAGCGCTTGTTAAGAAACAAGATGGCAGCACCGTAACATTGGAAGCTGATATTGTATTGAGTGCCGTAGGTGTAGTAGCCAATATAGAAAATATTGGCCTGGAAGAGAATGGTATCAAAACAGAGAAAGGAAAAGTAATTGTTGATCAATACCAGCAGACTACTGTAGCAGGTATTTATGCAATTGGTGATTGCACACCCGGACAGGCTTTGGCACACGTGGCTTCCAAAGAAGGCATCAATGCTGCTGAACATATGGGGTATAACGAAAAGAAATTTCACCATTTACCCGATGCGATGGACTACAATAATATTCCGGGATGCACCTACTGCTCACCCGAAATTGCCAGCGTGGGGTATACTGAAAAAGCAGCGAAAGAAGCTGGATATGAATTGAAGATCGGTAAATTTCCTTTCATGGCCAGTGGTAAGGCTTCTGCTGCCGGTGCGCTGGAAGGATTTGTAAAAGTTATTTATGATGCCAAATACGGCGAACTGCTCGGTTGTCATATGATCGGTATGAATGTAACTGAATTTATTATAGAAGCCGTAGTAGCCCGTAAATTAGAAACAACCGCACATGAAATATTGAATTCAAGTCACCCGCACCCAACCATGAGCGAAGGAATCAAAGAAGCTACTGCTGCTGCTTATGGCGAAGCGATAGATATTTAATAGGTGAATGGTGAATGGTGAGTTGTGCGTGCGATTGCTAAATGCTTTGTTACTCATAACTCACCATTCACAAATCACATTTAATAAAAAAAAGGCCGTATATCGGTCTTTTTTTATTGGGTTACGTGTGATTATTTAATAGAAAACCAATTCTAATTCGTTAACTTAATCGTTGGATAGCGGGTAGCCCTGCCAGTTTTTTTCAATCGGTACGTAGCTATGAATAGTACACAAGCACATCAATTATTACCTGCACAACTTTTGACCTCAATGGTTTATTATGTTGTGATAACGGATAAGGAAGGAAAATGTATGTATGCAAACCAGTTGGCTCAAAATCTATTTACCTCGCCTGTACAAAACCTTTCGGACACTGCTTTTTCAAATACTATCTGCCGGGATGATATTCCATTATATGTAGCTGCAACAAAATCCTGTATAGAATTCCCGGAAAAACATACTTCAGTTGCCATTCGAAATAAACAACAAGACCTGAAGCAGGATGATTATTGGATACGTTGGGAGTTATCGGCTTTTACAAATGAAGACGATAATACCGGTGGGGTTGTTTATATCGGCCATGATATCACACCCATCGAAACAGCCAGCCACCGCAGTTATGAAGTGGGAGAAAATGAAGAGCCACTTGATAGCGAAAAATTCCGTTCACTCGTAAACCAGATACCGGGTGTTATTTATCGTTGTTTAGGCGATGAATTCCTGTCGCTTCAGTTTTTTAGCGATGAAATAGAAAAACTGACAGGTTACCCGGTAGGCTATTTTTTAAAGAACAGGAAGGACGGGTATATGAAAATTGTACACGAAGAAGACAGGGCTCTTGTGAAACAAACCATCAACAAAGCCATAGCCGAAAAAGAAAAATTTGAAATAGAATACCGGATCGTTACAAAAAACAGTAAAACGAAATGGGTATTTGAAAGCGGCCAGGCTGTATATGAAGCAGCTGACCAGGTAAGTTATGTGCATGGCTGCATTTTCGATATCGGCAACCGTAAACAAACGGAAGAAGCATTACGAAAAAGTAAGGACGAAGTAAAACGCCTCACACTTGTAGCCCATAACACAACTGATTCTGTAATGGTAACAGACGCTGAAGAAAATATTATCTGGATCAATGCGGGTTATACAAGAATAAGCGGCTATACACTTGAAGATATACAGGGTAAGAAGATAGGCTATTCTTTAGTAGATCCTGAAATGAAGCAAAAAATTCGCCTGGCACTAGATAATAAACTTCCGTATAAAGATGAATTTCTCAGCTATAACAGAAATGGCGAAGCAATCTGGCTGGAAGTAGATTGCCAACCCCTGCAGGATGAGCAGGGAAGGCATTTAGGTTTTATGGCTATTGCCAATGATATCACCCATCGCCAACAAAATCTTAAAAATCAGGAAGAATTATTACAACGATTATCACTCGCCACCGATTCGGCAGAGATAGGTATTTTTGAAATTGACCTGGTTACCAATGAAGTCATCTGGGATGATAGGATGTATAAAATTTATGGTTACACGAGGGGAACACCCTTAAGTCTTTATAAAGTGTTTGGTACGGCCTTGTACCCGGAAGATGCGGTTATGATGAATAATATTATCGGTGACCTTCTTTCGCAGAAAAAAGAGATCAATGGAGCGGTTTACCGGATTATTATGCCCGATGGTAGCACTAAGCATATAGAATCCCATGCAGTTATTAAAAAATCAGAAAGCGGTAAGATCATTAGCTTGATAGGCACCAACCGGGACATAACAGATGATGTGCTTATTCAGGAAAAAATAAAAACACAGAATAAAGTATTGCGGGAAATTGCTTTTAGCCAGTCACATGAAGTCCGCAGGCCTCTGGCCAATATTTTAGCTGTGATAGAAGTGCTTAAAACCAGCGGTGCCATTACCGACCTTGAAATTTTCGACCATCTTGCAGAAAGTGCCTATCAATTGGATATGCAGATTCGGAATATTGTACAAAAAACGAATAGTATTGATGATGAAGCCTTCCGGTAATAGCGTGAACCGTGAAAAGAAAACATTAATTCGCAAATACCTTTTTCAAAATCTCTGATGTCCTTGCCAAAGGGTCTTTCCTGATATTTTTTTCTTCAATCGCTACCTGGTAGAAGATACCATTCAATGCCCGTTCTGTTACATAGGCCGACAGGTCGGGATTAATTTTTTGCTGAAATGGGATACGATTATAGGTAGTAATTAACGTGTTCCAATATTTTGTGGCATCCACTTTCTGTAAAGATTGTTCGATAACGGGCCTGAATGCGTTGGTTAATTCGCTGCTTGTTTTACCCCTTAAGTAGCCTGTTGCTGCGGTATCGCCACCTTTTAAAATGCCCACTGCATCCTGAAAACCCATTTGGCGGATGGCATTGCTGAAAATAGGTGCCGCACTTTTACAGGCATCTTCAGCGGCACGGTTCATGCTAAGGATCGCATCATCAACCTGCCTGCCCATACCTGCTTTGCGTAAAGTGGTTTCTATTTTTTGTGCCTCGGAGGGTAATAATATTTTCAATGCAGCATTGGCAAAGAAACCATCTGCTTTCGACAGGAGAGAACTGCCTTTTTCAGAACCTACTATAAGGGCTTCTTTCAATCCAGCCACTATATCATCATTACCCAAGGATGACCCTTTTGTGCTCGTAACCGCATCTTTCGCTTTGTTAAGAAGGCCTTTTAATCCCTGCGCCTCAGTATTCACACAAAAGGCTGATAAAAGAAGAAGTGAAAAAAAATATTTCATGTAGCTGGTTTCTTTTATTATCCAAAAATGATACCAAATACCCATTTACAAGGGATTGATTCAAAAGTAAAGGGTAAGGGCTATACCAGGTGTGAAATAATTGCTATATCTTTTTTGCAGGAATGACGGTAGGGATTGGACGGCTATAGGTATCTTTCATAATTAAAAGAATCGTATGAAAAAAGTAATGGGTTTTATAGGCATCGTCCTGTTGGTTGCTGCATCCGCAATCACTTTACAAGCCCAAACCACCACTATCATATTGTTACGTCATGCTGAAAAAGATACGTCTGTTGCCGGATCGGCTATGATGAAAGCAGATCCGCCTTTAACAAAAGCGGGCGAGCAAAGAGCGGAAAGATTATTGGAAGTGTTAAAAGCATATCAGCCAGATGTGATCTATGCAACAAATTATACCCGAACCAAAGCAACCATAACGCCGTTAGCCAGAAAATTCAATAAAGAAATACAGGTATACGATCCCAAAAACCTCCCTGCTTTTGCAGAACAGTTAATACAACAACAGGGAAAGACCCTTGTCGTAGCAGGCCATTCGAATACAACCCCATCCCTGGTGAACCTGCTTATCAAAGAAAATAAATATCCCA
>JANXUL010000163.1 GCA_025356235.1 Bacteroidota bacterium | reverse complement strand
CATTTTAATGACCACTTCGGTGCTTTTTTTTATCAGTTTAGTAGCGTCTACAAATGGCGGTCCGTTATCCTTTTCTTCAGCTACTTTAATTATTAATGCCCTCTTCAGTTTCCTTTTTTTAATATCGTACCGCGTTTTGGTAAAATACGGATTTAGTTATCTGCGTAATTATAAGATGGACCGAAAAAGCGTAATTATATATGGAGCGGGAGAAGCAGGATTTGCGACAAAAAGAGTATTAGAGCATGATTCAACATCAAATGTAACAGTTGTAGCTTTTGTGGATGAAGACCTGCGTAAAGTAGGTAAGGTGGTTGACGGGGTTAAAATTCACCATACTTTGGAATTGCAGCCTATTTCGCTGGCACAAAAAATTGATGAGATCATTATTGCAGCCTTTCATCTTACTCCCAGCAAAAAAAATGAATTAGTTGATTTTTGTCTTGATCACAATATTAAAGTATTAAATGTGCCCCCTATTGATGCCTGGATCAATGGTCAGTTCTCTGCGAGGCAACTGCAGTCTATTAAAATCGAAAACTTATTGGAAAGGGAGCCTATCAAAATAAATAATGATGAGATCGCTTCGCAAATAAATAATAAACGGATACTGGTTACCGGGGCAGCTGGCTCAATTGGTAGTGAAATTGTACGCCAACTACTACGATATCATCCACAAACCATTGTTTTATGCGACCAGGCAGAAACACCTCTGCACCAGTTAGAACTGGAATTACAGGATATTAAAACAAATACCAGCTGCGTTTCTTTTCTCGGCGATATCAGGAATGAGGACAGAATGAACGAATTATTTAATCTTTTTGAGCCCCACTATGTATATCATGCCGCTGCTTATAAGCATGTGCCCATGATGGAACTCTGCCCAACAGAAGCTATATTGACCAATGTGATGGGAACAAAAATTATAGCTAACCTTGCTGTAAAACACCATGTGCAACGTTTTGTAATGGTGTCAACCGATAAAGCTGTGAACCCTACCAATGTAATGGGCGCTTCTAAACGGTTGGCCGAAGCATATGTTCAATATTTGCATTATCAACAAGTTACCCAGCTGGCACATTCACCTGCTATTAACAATAACGGGTCTGTTCAACCCAAGCCCATTAAGTTTATCACTACCCGTTTTGGGAATGTGTTAGGCTCTAACGGATCGGTCATCAACCGCTTTAAAGAACAGATAGAAAAAGGTGGCCCCGTTACGGTTACCCACCCAAATATCACACGTTTCTTTATGACGATTCCCGAAGCCTGCCAATTGGTATTGGAAGCGGGTTCCATGGGTAAAGGCGGTGAGATTTTCGTTTTCGATATGGGCAAACCGGTTGCCATTGTGGACCTGGCTAAAAAAATGATCCGCCTATATGGTTTGTTACCCGGAATTGATATTGATATAAAATACTCCGGTTTACGCCCCGGCGAAAAACTGTACGAAGAGTTACTAACTGATGCTGAAAATACATTGCCCACTTATCATGAAAAGATCATGATTGCCAAGGTTAGGCGTGCTGACTCGCCTGATATGCAACAGGAATTTGAAAGCCTGATCTCTTTGGCTAAGCAAAGGGAAGGTTCCATGGAAATGGTTGCTAAAATGAAAGAACTGGTTCCGGAGTTTGTGAGTAATAATTCGATTTTTGAGAGTTTGGATAAAGAGAGTAACGTAGTTTCGATTAATCGGGCTATTTAATTCATTCCTGCCCGTCGTATACGCTGTTCAAACTGCACTACAGTCTGAACAGCGTTTTGCTTTAAGGAGGGCTTTTGTCAATGGCTAACAACCAACTTCTTATAGTTGCTTTTTTCTTGATTGACAACTTATCATTCACGATCTATTTATTAATTGGAGAGCATAGGGCACACTGTTGATGATAAAATATTATTAAAGCTATCCCTCTGCTTACTTTCTTTGTCTTGATACAAAGAAAGTAACAAAGAAAAATCAAGGACAACATGAACCGCTCCGCGCATTTGTCCGGCCAACGCGCCGTTCTAAGGATATTGAGTGGGAGTTGATTTTCCTTGTTTTTTATGGCTAAAAGCTAAATGCCAATAGCCAACAGCCTGTTCTAACGCCTCCGGCTTTTTGCCCGGCCAGCGCGCCCTGCTAATGATGTTAGGTGGAAGTGTAGGTTCTTTGTGTTTTTTGCCTAACAGCTAAATGCCAACAGCCAACAGCCAACAGCCAACACCCAACAGCCTTCACCAACGCCTCCGGCCTTTTGCCCGGCCAGCGCGCCGTTCTAAGGATGTTGCGTGGAAGCTGATATTCTTGGCTAACAGCTAAATGCCAACAGCCAACAGCCTGTTCTAACGCCTCCGGCCTTTTGCCCGGCCAGCGCGCCGTTCTAAGGATGTTGCGTGGAAGCTGATATTCTTAGCCAACAGCCAAATGCCAACAGCCAACAGCCAACAGCCAAATGCCAACAGCCCACACCTAATCAAACTCCCCTCTTTTTACAAAAGAGAGGGGCGGGGGTGAGTTGAAGGTTTCATATATATTTGTATTATTATAATTCTTGACGCTATATCCCGCCAGCTGAACAAGCGGTAAAAAGTATTTTTTAAAATCATTTCATGAAACTTTTTCTTTTTGCATGTTTCTTCCTGGTGGTATTTTCGGGTTCTTTTGTGAGGGGACAAACAGTAACTGTTGGTTCGTTTACGGACGATGGGTTGCGGCAATTGCAATTGCAGGGCAAGTTGGACCTGCGTTATTCTTTACTGGCAAGGCCCTTTTTTACAGACGCTTCTTTTACTACAGACAGCATTTACCAGTTATTGGATGATAATAATCTATTGGTTACTACCCGAAAACCTGTTTTTGGCGGAAAGGGAACGATAGAACTACTTCCCGTTACGTTTACCACCAGGTTTAACAGCAACCATCCTTATGGCTGGAACCAGCCCGGGTTGTTGCAGGCAAAGGGCTTACAGAACCGCATTTCGGCAGGTGTTTATTTTACATCAGGCATTTTAAGTGTGCAGTTTAAACCGGAGGTTGTTACTGCCGGGAACCCTGAATTTGAACATAATGGTTTATACGGAGCGGCAAGTACAGGCAGCTATCAAAAACTGTTTTTTGGTCAATCCAGTATCCGCCTTAATAAGGGGGCAGTTTCGCTGGGCCTGTCAACCGAAAATTTGTGGTGGGGGCCGGGTATGTATAATTCGTTGTTGATGAGCAATAATGCCCCAGGCTTTGCCCACCTTAGTTTTAATACCCGGCGGCCCCTTATAACCCCTATTGGTAATTTTGAATGGCAGATAGTAATGGGTAAACTGGTAGAAGATCCGAATGTATTATTGGAAAATAAAAACCTCACAACTACTTATTATAACCCGGAAACTTATGGAGGAGAGGGTAATTCGGGGCCTTATGATGTCAAACAAAAATGGCGTTACCTGAACGCGCTAACCTTAACGTATAATCCCAAATGGGTAAAAGGCTTTTTTATTGGCCTTAACCGGGTTGCCTATACTTATAATGATAAACTCCAAAAAAGCAATTTCGATTTTTTTCATAAATATTTCCCCACCTTCTTTAATGCCCTTCGTGAGAACTATGCGTATGGGACTGCATTTGATAATAACCCTATCGGGTATAAACAAATTTTTTCCGTTCATTTCCGCTATGTATTTCCCAAAGCCCATGCAGAAATATATTCAGAATATGGTATACACGATAACTCCTACAATATCCGCGATTTTACGCTCGACCCTCAGCATGCTGCCGCCTATACCATTGGGTTTAAAAAGCTGAAAGAACTGCCGGATAACAAATGGCTGGATATTGCTGGGGAACTAACACGTATGTCTGAACAGGTAGACTACACTGTAAGGACATCCGGTAACTGGTACCTGTACCAGGGTGGGTTTACGAACCAGAACCGTATCATAGGGGCGGGGGTAGGTAGCGGAAATAATGTTCAGACTTTCCGCATAACACATATTGACGGGTTTAAAAAAATCGGATTCAGTTTTCAAAGCATCCAGCATGATCCCACCGCCATTGTAGGAGGGTTATATACACTTGGCCTGCGCACAATTAAATGGAACGACATTTCTTATGGGTTGATTGGCCAATACCGGTACAAACAATTCATCATTAACGGTGAATTACAAATGGTACATTCTAAAAACTACAGCTGGGAAAAAGACAAGAATCTTTCTAATTTCTATGGCCTGATAAATCTGTCGTATATATGGTAGTGTTGAAAAAAGTATTCCCGGTTCTTTTGCTGTTTGTACTACCGGCTGCAGTTTGGTGCCAACAGGGATTATTGCAAAAAATTGATTTATCAGACAGCTATCGCAGGCAACAATTATCGGGCTCCGGTATGGCCAATGCTTCTTTTTGCGTTCGTCCTTTCGACCCGTTAATAATGGATTCTACCTGGCATTCTGCCGCCCCAAAATTTAGTGCACAAGTGGCCTACACTTTACAAAATAATAGCCAGTTGCCTTATGGCTACAATGATGGTAGCCTTTACCCGGTATCGGGCATGCAACAAAGGATGAGTGTAGGTTTTAAGCTTCAATGGAAACACCTGACCATTCAACTGCAACCGGAATTTATTTCTGCCGCCAATACAACGCCGGCCGATTTACCCCCCGATTTTAATGAAGGCAATTATTGGGGCCGTTATTTTTTTTATACCCTGAATAAAATTGATATGCCCACCCGTTTTGGAACGGCTTCCTTTACAAAAGTCTTACCCGGACAGTCTTCGGTCAGCTACCGTTTTGGTAAAATGTCGGTGGGGGTTTCTTCGGAAAATATGTGGTGGGGCCCTGGTATGCGGAACGCATTGGTGATGAGTAATAATGCCCCTGGTTTTGCTCACCTCACCCTGAATACGGTAGCCCCGATAGAAACAAAGATCGGCAGTTTTGAAGGACAGCTGATTGTTGGCAAACTGGATTCTTCCGGCATTGAACCTCCCGAAATCAGCCGCCTACGCCCACTGGGTGTTTGCAGTGGTTGTTATGAACCGAAAAGAAATGCTGACAGGTACATTACCGGTTTCGTCATAAGCTGGCAGCCGAAATGGCTAAAGCATTTGTATATAGGACTGGCACAGTCCTCCTATTTTTACGACAGCACCGGTACAAAAACGGCAAAATTAGGTTCTATGTTTTTCCGGTATGTGATGCCGGATGACCATGCTGAAATTTATGGAGAATACGGCAGGTCCAATAAAAGTGCCAACCCGTTTACTGTTTTTGGCGACACGATTCCTGCAGGCTATACATTAGGCCTACGCAAATTATTTCCGCTTAGGCAACCCAACAGCTTTATTGATTTTTCTGCGGAACTTACGCACCTGGCCCTTGCCGACGCCAGCCTGATTTTCGACAGCAGCAATCCTTTCGGACTGCCTAACCCGAATACCAACAGTTGGTACACCAACCGTGATGTAAGGCATGGCTATACCAACCGGGGACAGGTTATCGGTGCATCCATCGGTCCTGGCAGTAATAGCCAGACCATTGCGGTAACCTGGGTAAATGGTTTAAAGCGGATCGGGCTTCAGTTTGAGCGGGTAGTACACAACAATGATTTTTATTATTACAATTATTTCAATGGTAATATTGGAGGGGGAACTGCGAGCAAATACTGGACAGATATTTCCCTCTCACTAAACAGTCAATGGAACTACAAACAATTTCTCTTTGCTGCCGCCATTAACTATGTGAGTGCCTTGAATTACAAATGGGTAAAATTAGACGGAGGTTTTGCAGGGCCATCCTCCCTTTCCGATAAGAAGAATGTACAGTTAACGGTTTCGGTTATGTATACGATACCTGATATCCGGATTAAGATAAAATGGAAAAAGCACAAAGCTATTTCCAAAAAGTAAGCGTTGCTTTATTAACTGGCTCTCTCTTTACTTGAACCTTCCACTAATGCAACTCCCCTCTTTTCATAAAAGAGAGGGGCGGGGGTGAGTTGACTATTTCAGCTTTAGCAATCGGTTTTTAATCGAAAAGCATTGAAAACCCTGTTTTTGCAAGATTCTTTTTAAACGCCATCCCTCTATTTACTTTCATTGTCTTAATACAAAGAACAGTAACAAAGAAAGATCAAGGGCAACAAGAACGCCTCCG
>JANXUL010000131.1 GCA_025356235.1 Bacteroidota bacterium | reverse complement strand
TATCCTGAAATTGCAGGGTTGATTTTGTATTCGCCCAATATCGCCATTAACGATCCCAATGCATGGTTGCTGAATAACCCATGGGGATTGCAGATCGCGAGGTTGGTTAAAAAATCTGATTTCAACACGGCAAAAAATAATTCACCCGAATATAAACAATACTGGAACTACCAATACCGCCTGGAAGCAACTGTTCAATTACAAGAATTATTGGAAACAACCATGAACACAAGCAGTTTTGCCAAAGTAAAACAACCCACACTTACCTTATATTATTATAAAGATGAGCAGCACCAGGATGCAGTAGTTAAGGTTGCTGCCATGAAAGAAATGGTGGCCCGTTTAGGTACGCCTGCTGATCAGAAGAAGATGGTAGCCATCCCCGAAGCAGGCAACCATGTTTTAGCATCACCTATCCAATCAAAGGATATTGTGCGTGTTGAGAAAGAAACGGTAGTTTTTATGAAAGAAATACTTCACCTGCAAACTGTTCAGCATTGATCACCTGTTTGAAGTTGATAGTTTATTGCCGGAGGAAAACATCAAACTCCAGACCTTAAACTCCAAACTTGTTGTTTATCTTCACCCGTTTAAATAAATCGATTGTTTATGCCACGCAGTAAAATAGCCGGTATTGGTAAGTACGTGCCTGAAAGGGTTGTTACTAACCAAGACCTTACCCAATATATGGATACGGATGATCAATGGATCCTGGAACGTACCGGCATCAAAGAGCGCCGCTATGCACATCGAACAGAAGAAACAACCACTACCATGGCTGTGGAAGCGGCCAAAATAGCTATTGAAAGGGCCGGCACTACGGCACAGGAAATTGATTTTATCGTGTTTGCTACTTTATCACCCGATTATTATTTTCCGGGTTGCGGGGTAATGTTACAACGCGCTATGAAAATGAAAGAAGTTGGCGCTTTGGATGTACGTAACCAATGCAGTGGTTTTTTATATGCGATAAGTGTGGCCGATCAGTTTATTAAAAGCGGTATGTACAAAAACATATTGGTGGTGGGCAGTGAAAAACATTCTTTTGGTTTGGATTTTTCTACGCGCGGCAGAAATATTTCTGTGATTTTTGGCGATGGTGCCGGTGCAGTAGTTTTACAACCAACAGAAAAAACAGATCAGGGTATTTTAAGTACACACTTGCACAGCGATGGCGAATCGGCTGAAATCTTGGCCATGTACAATCCCGGCACGCATGCCAATCATTGGGGTGAAAAAAATTATGCAGATTTTGATGAGGCTCCGATAGCGCAAATGTTTATGAGCCATAAGATGATTGATAAAGCACAGAACTTTCCTTTTATGGATGGACAGTCTGTATTTAAAAAAGCCGTTGTAAAATTTCCTGAAGTGATTATGGAAGCCTTACTGGCAAACGGTTACCAATCAACCGATCTCAATATGTTGATCCCTCACCAGGCTAATCTCCGTATCAGCCAGTTTGTGCAGCAGAAATTAAAACTAACCGAGGATCAGGTATATAACAATATCCAACAATACGGTAATACTACAGCTGCTTCAGTTCCCATAGCTTTGTGTGAGGCATGGGAAAAAGGAAAAATTAAAGAAGGCGATCTAGTTTGCCTGGCGGCATTTGGTAGTGGGTTTACCTGGGCGAGTGCTTTACTTAAATGGTAGTTGCTGACTCTGGCGATTTTAATGATGATTAATATGAATGAATTTTTATAGTGATGAGTGACAGAAAAATAATTTATCTCGTTAATCCCATATCAGGCACTTCAAAAAAAGAGGGGTTAAAAAAATTAATTGAAAGGGAAACAACTGCACAGGGCATACCCTTCGAAATAGCCACTACTAATGCCGATGGTGATTACGATCTGTTAAAAGATAAAATTATCCGCGAAAAATTTACAGATGTTATCATGACAGGCGGCGATGGAACCGTAAACCAGGTTACCGGTGCATTGCGTGACCTTCCGCTGCGGTTTGGCATTATACCTGTAGGTTCCGGTAATGGTTTGGCCAGGGCCGCTGGCATACCTACCAAGCCCCAACTTGCCCTCGCTATGATCTTTGCAGGCAAATCGCAAAAGATAGATGCGTTTTTAATCAATAACCAATATGCCTGCATGCTTAGCGGAATTGGGTTTGATGCGCAGGTGGCCCATGATTTTGCTACCAAAGCCTCAAGGGGATTATTGGTGTACACCCAGCAAAGCATCATCAATTTCTTTAAGGCACACCCTTACCAGTTTGAAGTGGTAATAGATGATTTTTCTTTTTTTACCGATGCGTTTTTCATCAGTATCGCCAACAGTAATCAGTTCGGAAATAATTTTACCATTGCGCCGGAGGCGAGTTTACATGATGGGTTACTGGATATTGTAATTGTACAAAAAATGAATAAAGCCAAGCTGCCTTTTGTGATGTTGAAACATATACGGGGTAATAACAAGCTGCAACAACTGGTAGAGGAAATGAGCCAGAAAAACATCCTCTATTTTCAAACGCCTTCCCTCACCATTAAAAATATAAAACATGCCCCCCTTCATATTGATGGTGAGCCGAGAGAAACAGCTGAAGAATTTTCGATTGAGATTATCAAGGATTGTTTCGACTTAATACAAGGATAGTTTTTGAAAAGTTATCCGCTTTTCAAAATGATTTCATTATCACCTTCAATTTCTCAAACTGTTCCTTATTTGCAGGGTTATCCAATGCAAGGGAAATATCTCTTTTCTCTGCGGCTGTCAGGTGAAAACTTAAACTGGCAGTTGCATCTTGTTTAGAAGGCACATATTGAAAACAAATACGGTGAAACTGCGGACCATAGACTTCAAACATATAATCTAGTGCATCATGCTGGTAGTAATCCTGCAGTTTGTACCAATTGTTTTGTAGAATCAAAAAAGGTTTTGTCATCATACTTATCAGGCTGTTACCTTCAAAAGGTTTATCCCAATCGCCAAGACTCCTGTCGCGGATTTGTAACAGCACTACTTTACGCGTATTTTCTTTTAGCCAGTCTTTAAATACTTCTACAAATCGGAGGGAGGTTTCCTGCCCGAAATTATCGCGCAACCCTGCATCCATCACATCAATAATCGGATTCGTAGGCAACCAAACATTGGGCAATACATAAGGAAAGGTCGCATTCATACGCAGCGCGGACAGTATATTTATATTCATCGCACCCTGCTTACTAAAATAAGAAGTAAAGTCAACAGCATCAGGATCAAACGGGGTAATATTATTGGTATCGCGCAATGGCCGCATTAAAAAACGAACCGGGTGAGTACTCATGATCATCTTTCTCCCATCGCGACTAATGACAGAATTAAAATACATAGTAGGTATCAATGCTTGTGCTTCGGGTTCAGCATACCATTGCAATGTTTTACCTAGTATACCATGTGTATTCTCATTCAATTTCTGCTCGAAGGCATAACCACGGTCTTTTATATATTGGTAACCGTTTACGGTAAATTTTTGAACAGGCCCCATCATATCCCTGGTAACAAAGGAAGAGAACAGCGGGCTCAATAAATCTTTCGAGATATCCGCTACATATTTTTGATCCTGCAGATTGATGTTTGCTCCTTTTAATTTTTCATAATACAGTTCGCGGAAATAAGCTGCACCCAGCATACCCCCAGAGGCACCATTGATTAAAAGGGTTTGCCGCATCAACTCACCACCAAACAAACTATCAAGCCGCTGTAATGTGTTCATGGTAAACGCCGCACTTCGTGTACCACCACCACTGGTATTGATAATATACAAAACAGGTTTAGCTGATTTCTGATGGGCTTTCCAAAGGTTTAATACGTTGATGAAATGTTTTTTATCTGACTCAATAGCTGAATCATTGGCTAATTGCCAAATGGCATCCCTACTATAACCCGGCCTTTCCGTTTTATTGAGATAATTTAGGCCGTACGCTTTGTTTCTTGGGTCAATGATCCCTTTTTGGTAAAGGATATTGATGAGGATGTATAAAGCCACCAATAAAGGGATGCTCCATGTGCGGAGAAAAAGCGATAATGCCCCGGCCACCGCAATTAATATAGCAAAGAATATAGTGATGCTTGCCGCGGCAGGTATCTGAAACAGACGTGCGTCTGAAATATACCCTACTAATACAAGAAAAATAAATGCAATGACTATGGCAATAACCGCGGCAAAATGATGTCGCTTAAATACAGATTCTAAAAAACCTTCGCTGTAATGCCTTACATCCCTTGGTTTACGTAAATGCAGGCTTGCACTGAGAAACCAGTCTACACGCAATTCTGTTTTCTCTTTTGGTAAAGTAGACTTCAGTACTACTTCATTATAACGGGTATTCTCTGTATTAATCACAGTACCCATACTGTAATAGATGGTTTTATCGGCACCAAAAAAATAAATAAAAGATATTACAATAGAAATAATAATCCCTATTGCGAAACCACCTATCAGCAGTAATATTTCATTACTATGAAAAAGTTCCTGGTACCGGGCGTAATTCACTGCTCTTACTAAATAGAATCCGATAAATAAAATGGGTATTATAGCGTTATTGATACAATACTTAAGAAAAGGTTGTGCTGTAGTAGCTAAAAAACGAACATTCTTACTATGCAGGATGAATGTAGTAATGTTCCAGCTCATAATAAAAATACCCAACGCAAAACCAACAATAGCGGTACTGATAAACGTTACATCACCAAAATATTCAGGTGCAAGAAAAAGTGAATTGGCACCAAATGTTTGCATAAAATCGCCCGCTACGGTAGCGACCAGGATATACCAGAAAACAAGAAAAACCTGGTACCGGCGAAAGTGCAACAGGAAAAGCTGCACCGGCAATGAACGCCAAAAGCCTACCAGGTATTTCTTCATATAAGCAAGAGTGTTATTTTATGTATGATGCTGCATAGCATGATTCATTTTACTGGCCTGCTCCTTACTAGAAACAACATCCAAACCAATGATAACAATAACAGCATCCCTGTTAATTGATGCAACTGTGCCATCCATTCAAATGCACCCCAATGGCCAGGTATAATATCGGTGCTGGTTAATACACTGGCAATACCCAATACTACCTGTAGGGTAACAATTGCCACAGGACACCACCTTGTTTTGTTAAACAGCACAGAACCTTTCGTTTTGAATAGTTTAACTGACCAGAGGATAATAAGTACCAATAAAATATAAGCCAGTCCACGATGGATAAAATGAATAAGGATCTTATTGTCAATAAAATTTAGTGCGCCTGGCTGCTTAGTCATCAAGTTATCCGGTATCCATTGGCCTCCAATGGTTGGCCAGGTTGGTGCCGCAGTAGCCGCCTTATGCCCTGCCATTAGCGCACCATACAATAACTGTAAGATCAGTATACATATGATCCCCAGGTTCCAATTCCTTAGTGTAGGGCTTTGCATTACCTGTTCCTTTTTAACCAGCAGTTGCAACGAAAACCAGAAAGTATAACATAATAACCCCATCGCAAACAAGAAATGTAAGGCGAGTCTTGTGGGTTTTACGTAAACAGCATCGCCGGTAAGCCCGCTGGCCACCATGATCCAGCCAATGGCACCCTGTAAAGCCCCCAATAAAAAAAGAATGAGTAATGGTTTAATCATTTCTTTTTTAAAATGCCTTTTCACAAGAAGCCATACAAAACCAACCATAAACACCAACCCGATTGTTCTTGCCCACAAACGATGAAACCATTCCCAGAAAAAAATAAATTTAAAATCTGATAAAGTAAAATCAAAATTCAACAAATGATATTGGGGCGTATGCCTGTATTTATCAAATTCTGCGAGCCATTGTTGTTCATTTAACGGGGGCAGTGAGCCTGTGATCACATCCCATTGGGTAATAGATAAACCACTGCCTGTTAAACGTGTAATTCCACCGAGGGCTATCTGGATCACCGTCATGCCAACTCCTATCAATAACCAGGTAGCTACCAGTTTCGAAGACCGTTCTGTTGAATTCATATACTGCCAGTTTCAGAATGGGTACAAAGGTACAGCTATAACAAACCAAGCCTGATTTTTGATAAAATGAATTTGGAAACTATAGGTGGGATTGTTGACATTTGTTGCCGTGTTACAATCTTTTTATCAAACGGAATTAATTGAGGCAGGCTCCGATGAAGCCGGCCGTGGTTGTTATGCCGGTCCTGTATTTGCCGCTGCAGTGGTTTTACCGGTTGATTTCTATCATCCCTTACTTAACGATAGTAAACAGGTTGCCGCCAAAGAAAGGGAAATATTAAAAAAAGTGATCGAATCATCAGCCATTGCCTGGGCTGTTGCCAGCGTAGACAATACCGAGATAGATCATATAAATATTTTGCAGGCTTCTTATAAAGCCATGCACCAGGCGATTGATCAGTTAATACCTAAACCACAATTATTACTGATTGATGGAAACCGTTTTATTCCCTACAAAAAAACCCCGCATCACTGCATCATAAAAGGTGATGGTATATATTCTTCCATAGCTGCTGCCAGTATTCTGGCTAAGACTTACCGTGATGCCTACATGCAGCAATTGCACCAGGAATTTCCACATTATGGCTGGGATAAAAACAAAGGATATGGTACTTTACAACATCGCACTGCTATTGAAAAATATGGTTTGTGCAAGTATCACCGGAAGAGTTATGCTATTGAGCCAAAGCAGCATTCAGTATAACCATAGTGGAGGGTTATTGTTAAAAGGGTTAAAGAGGTTAAAAAATAAAACCAAAAAAATCATTATTTACTTTTCTTCCCCTCAACCTCCCTAACCTTTTTAACTATTTTAACTTTTTTAACCCCATTTAACCACCCCTAACTAACCCAATCCCAAACCCCAGCCCCCTCTCTTATTACTTCATATTCATCTTTCGTGCAATCCACAACTGTTGAAGGCAACATGCCGCCAATACCGCCATCAATCACAATATCAACCAATTTTTGAAAATTATCGTACATCAATTCAGGGTCTGTATATTCTTCTACCATTTCGCCGGGTAATGAGGCGGATAATAAGGGGTGGTTCAATTCATGTACAATGGTCCTGGCAATATTGTTATCGGGAACCCTGAGTCCGATCGTATTTTTTTTGCTATGCAAAATTTTGGGCACTTCTTTACTGGCTGGTAATATAAAAGTATAGGGGCCCGGCAGGTAAGTTTTTAAAAGACGGTATAATGGCGTAGAGATACTTTTCGTGTATTTACTAAGATCGCTTAGATCATAGCAAACAAAACTCAGTTGTGCTTTAACAGCGTCAATATTTTTTATCCTCGCAATACGTTCAATAGCCTTATGTTGAAAAATATCGCAACCGAGGCCATAAATGGTGTCTGTTGGGTAGATAATCACCCCGCCATCGAGCAGGCACTCGATCACGGTTTTAATATAGCGAGGATTGGGGTTATCAGGGTGTATCTGTAATAACATACTGCAAATTACGAACTAAGTGCTAGCTTTTATCTTGTGAACTCTTTAACCGCAAGCCCATTGCTTAACAATCAGTTCATAGTACCTTTGCCAAATAAACCCTTCGACCCATGCAGTTACAAGCTGTTGATGTAGTGGACAATATCAGTCACGCAGATTTTAAGAAAAATTATTACGATCCCAAACGGCCATTGGTTATAAAAGACCTGGCCAAAAGCTGGCCCGCCTATCATAAATGGAATTGGGATTATTTTAAACAACTGGTTGGCGAACAAAAAGTGGGCTTATACAATAATATCAAAAGCGATGCCTACACTCCCATCAATACCGCTGATGATTATAAAACGTTTGGTGAGTATATAGATATGATTAAACAGGGACCCGCTGCCTGGCGCATTTTCCTGTTCAATATATTTGACCACGCGCCTGAGTTGATCAATGATTTTACTTGGCCGGAAGCATTAATGACTGGATATGTAAAAAAATATCCGATGCTGTTTACAGGCGGACAAACCTCTATAACCCACATGCACTTTGATATTGATGTGAGCCATATACTGCATACACAGTTTTTGGGAAGGAAAAGGGTATTGCTGTTTCCCAATGAGGAACAATACAAATTATACCGAAAACCTTTTGAAGTATTAAGCCTTGCCGATTTCAGCAATTACTACGACAACGATAAAAGTAAAATTGATTACGAACAGTTTCCCGCCTTGGAAAAAGCAAGGGGGTATGATCTTACCCTAACACATGGCGATACCCTTTTCATGCCCGCCGGTTATTGGCATCACATGGAATACCTGGACAGCGGTTTTGCCATGAGCTTACGCGCATTACAGTCTTCTGTAGGCGGCAAACTTACCGGTGTATGGAACCTGTTTGGCATGCGCAGCATTGATACCGTAATGAAAAAAACGATGCCGCATCCCTGGTACGACTGGAAAAAGAAACGCATTTTTGAAATGGCGGAAAAAGAATTACAGAAAGTATAAAAGATAAAACGCTTAGCTATAATGAAGCCATATTATCTCAACTTATTAAAATCCTTTATTACAGTATTTTGAGGTTACGTCTCTTCAATTTCCGGTTTGATAAAAAGAAGGCGGCCTTGTGCCGCCTTTTCTTTGTTTGTAACCCCCTGTGAAAAATGATTATCAGAAAATTGATTTTTTATTTCATAACAGGCCATAAAAATAATACAGTTGGTATTACTAAAAAATGTGCTTAGTACGCAGTTTAGCAGGGTGTTTATACTGAGTATATTTCGGTTAAAACTACGTAGGTTATCTCCAGAGAAATATCGAATTTGAGTAACATTCGGCAAGCAATTCATGCTTACTACCCGTACGTTGTATCCGAACAACCATTGTGGTGATTTACTTTAATTACATTATATATGACAAAAGTTGTATTGGTTGACGATCATGCATTATTAAGGGGTGGATTGGCTTCTGTTATCAACTCATTTAATGGCTATGCGGTATTGTTTGAAGCGAATAACGGCAAACATTTTACACAATTGTTGAATCCGGAAAACCTCCCACATGTGGTATTACTCGATGTTACCATGCCCGAAATGAATGGCTATGAAACTGCGCATTGGATTACCACCAATTATCCGCAGATAAAAATCCTCGCCGTGAGTATGCAACATGACGAACGCTCTATTATTAAGATGCTGCGTAATGGCGCCAAGGGTTATCTTTTAAAAGATGTAGAATTACCAGAACTAAAAAATGCCCTGGATGCCATTGTAAACAAAGGCATTTACATTAACGATATTCTGTACAACAATATCGTGCATGCTATCGATGGAAGTAATACAGAAGATGAGTATACACAGCAGGCACTGAGAAACCTTACACAACGTGAAAAAGAATTCCTTCGTTTACTTTGTACTGATAAATCTTATAAAGAGATTGCAGCAGTCATGTTTCTCAGCCCGCGCACGGTTGATGGCTACCGGGATATTTTATTTGAGAAACTAAAAGTGGCTTCCAGGGTAGGACTGGTTATTTTTGCTATCAAGAATGAAATTGTAAAATTATAACTTCTGGTGCTATTAAGAAATATAGGCTTACTGCTATATTTTCAAATTTTTCAATCGCCTGATATACTCATATTTATAATTTAATACCATGTATAAAAAAGCCCCTACACAGGGTAAGGGCTTTAGTTATATTGAAAAGTTGATTCTATTACATAATCTCCCATACTTCCTTACCACGCAATAACTTATCCAGGCTCCCTTTGCCTTTTGAAGCAATGGTTTCCTCAATCTGCATAGCCATCACATCTTCATAACAAGGCCTGTCGGCTTCAAAAAATACCCCAAACGGCCGTGGAAAATATCCACCCGATTTTGTTGGATCATCAAACATCCTCACTAAGGTTTGTGCTTTATAAAAATCTTTGTCATCATGTATCCAAAGGTCATCGGCAGTTACACCGTTGCCCAGTTCTACTACCACAGGTTTTAATCCTTCCAGTTTAATGCCTTTATTCTGAGTGGCACCAAATATCAATGGCTTGCCCTGTTCTAAAAACAAAGCTTCATCCAGTTTGGTTGATTTTTCTGTAAACAGTTCAAATGCCCCGTCATTAAAAATGTTACAGTTCTGGTATATCTCAAGAAAGGAAGAGCCTTTGTGTTGATAAGAGCGGGTAAGCATTGCCTGTAAATGCTTGGGGTCGCGGTCCATACTCCGGGCAATAAAGCTGGCATCCGCCCCCATGGCTAATGCCAGTGGGTTGAACGGATGATCAATACTCCCGAAAGGCGTGCTCTTGGTAATTTTATTGGGTTCTGATGTGGGTGAATACTGCCCTTTGGTCAACCCATATATCTGGTTATTGAACAACAACACATTCACATCAAAATTTCTGCGCAACAAATGCATGGTATGGTTACCGCCAATGCTCAATCCATCACCATCGCCCGTAACGATCCAGACACTCAGCTCGGGCCTAGTTGCTTTTAATCCGCTGGCAACAGCTGTAGCGCGCCCATGGATACTGTGCATTCCATACGTATTCATATAATAGGGAAAACGGCTGCTGCAACCGATACCACTAACGATCACAATATTTTCTTTCGGAATACCCATTGCAGGCATAATCTTCTGTACCTGGGCAAGAATGGAATAATCCCCACAACCCGGGCACCAACGTACTTCCTGGTCAGTGGCAAAATCTTTAGCAGTTAATGTGGGAAGTGCTTGTGTTGCTGTTTCTGACATGGTCTTTAATTAGCAATTAAGAATTAGTAATCAGCAATTTAACGCTGAATTTACTATTTATCAAAATACCTATCCAAAATCCTTGTTTATTATAAATTATTAACGGATTAACCGCTAAATGGCCTGTAATTCTTCCCAATATTCAGCCGCTCTCCGTGTATGGGGTATTACTATAGTACCACCCACAATATTAGCTACGGCGAATATCTCGTACATTTCTTCTGTATTCACGCCCAGTTCATGACTTTTACCCAAATGGTATTTGATGCAATCATCGCAGCGCAAAACCATACTCGCCACCAGGCCCAGCATTTCCTTGGTCTTTTTATCGAGGGCACCCTCATCGTAAGTATTGGTATCCAGGTTCCATAAGCGCTTCATCACCAGGTTATTCTTGCTCAGGATTACCTCGTTCATTTTTTCACGGTATTCGTTAAACTCGGTTACTAATTCACTCATATGACAGATTTTAGCAGGCAAAAATACAAAAGCCGTTCTGACTGCTTACCATTTCTTTGTATTTTACTCCCCAAACTAATATGTTATGAAGAAACTACTCCTGCTGCTGTCTATCTGTACAGTCCATCTATTATTTGCACAAAGCAATAATGAACTGATCAAAGTAACCGATATGTTGAAAATAAAGCAGCTAAGCGGCGTTACCATCAGTCCGGATGGAAGCAAGGCCGCTTTTGTGGTAAACAATATTGAACCCGATGGGGATATCAAATGGGAATTTAAATATACTAACCAGATTTACATTGTTCCAACCGACGGTTCTGCGCCACCCAAAGCACTTACCGCAAAAGAAGCTGCCTCGCAACCTGCCTGGAGTCCCGATGGCAAAAAACTGGCTTTTGTAAGGGCGGTAGATGGCAAGCCACAGGTATTCATCTTATCATTCGACGGTGGTGAACCCATGCAATTAACCAAATTCAAATACGGTACAGCTGCACCTAAATGGAGTCCTGATGGTAAAAAAATACTTTTCTCATCAGGCATTACCCTGAGGGAATTATTAAAAGATGCCGACCTCAATCCCAAAAAAGAAATTCCTAAATGGCCCTACGAAAAACCTGGCTTTTTCAACAATAGCCAATTACAAAGCAGCACCGCAAAAGCTGATCCTGATGGAACGCTGGAAGAGATCAGGGCTTATTTAGACAATAATGCCAACGATAAAAAAGCCAAAGTCATTACCAAACTTAATTTCCAGGAAGAATCTACTACCAGTTCTGAAATATCTTTTAACCATTTTTTTATTGTGAATACAGAAGCAGGTGCACAACCTATTTCTGTTACGCATGGGTTTTATCGTTTTAATGCGGCGGAATTTACACCCGACAGTAAACAACTGATCATTACCGGTGATATAGATTCTGCCCAACACCCCGACAGGTCTTTAGAAAGTGAAATATTTATCGCCAGTGCCGATGGCTCTAACCTGAAATTATTATTGGGTGAAGAAGGTAAATCTTATAACAGTGCCAAACTATCCCCCTCTGGAAAATGGCTGGCATTTCAATATGGCAATACTTCTTTTGTAGATATTCCCGCATTGGGTATTATGCCGGTTAATGGAACAACAAAAGATATCATTACCATTCCTTTCGACAGGAATAAGGGGAATGTTTTATGGAGCAATGATGAGAAATATCTCTACTTCGCCGCCCAAAGCAATGGCGGCGCACCTATATACCGGGCAGATATAAGCACCAGGCAGGTAGAAGCTTTATCAGACTTTAATTCCGGCATCAGCAGTTTCGACCTGAAAAATAATAAGCTTGTTTTTGTAAAAACCGAAGTAGCTAATCCATTCGAATTATATGTATCAGATGCAAGTGGTAAAAATGCAATACGCATCAGCAGTTTTAATGAGGACTGGATTAAGACTAAAAAACTCAGTTATCCTGAAAAGAAAAGTTTTGTAAATGAGAAGGGGTTAACGGTTGAATATTGGGTAATGAAACCTGTTAATTATGAAGCAGGTAAAAAGTATCCCACCATCCTCGATATCCACGGGGGCCCAACGGCCATGTGGGGACCGGGCGAGAGTTCAATGTGGCATGAGTTTCAATATTATTGCGCCAAAGGGTATGTTGTGGTATATGGAAATCCCCGTGGCTCAGGCGGTTATGGTGCAGAATTTTTACGCGCCAACATCAACGATTGGGGCACCGGGCCAACAGCTGATGTATTGACTTATTTAGACAAAGCCGGTACCAGTGGTTTTATTGATACATCGCGTTTGGCCGTAACCGGTGGTTCGTATGCCGGCTATCTGGTGGCATGGATCATCAGCCATGACCAGCGTTTTAAAGCAGCCTGTTCACAGCGTGGCGTATATGACCTGGGCACTTTCTTTGGTGAAGGAAACGCCTGGCGTTTAGTGCCTAATTATTTTGGCGGTTACCCGTGGGAGCCTGCTACCAAAGCCATTATTCAAAGAGAATCGCCCATAAATTATGTGCAGAATATTTACACCCCTTATCTTATTTTTCATGGAGAGAATGATTTGAGAACCGGTGTGATTCAGGGTGAGATGTTATATAAAAGTTTGAAAGTATTGGGCAGAACGGTTGAGTATGTAAGACATCCAGGTGGTACACACGAGTTAACCAGGAGCGGCAATAACCGTCAACGCATCGACCAGATGTTACGCACGATGGAGTTTTTTGAAAGGTTTATCAAACATTGATGGTATATTTTAGGTTGGGAAATCTTGGAATCAGCATTACAAGAAATCAATTCCGAAATTTCCCAATCTAAAAATTTAAAAATTATTTCACACCCTTCAACCAATCCACAATTCCCAAATGCACTTTCTTTGCAACATCCTCATGAAATTGTGATTTAAGAATTTTCTTTTCGTCTTCTTCATTACTCATGAAACCGATTTCTACCAGGCTGTTTGGAAAATCGGTGGGCGCACTCAAAGCAAAATTAAAACTGCCTATATTTCCAAATTCACTTAATCTCAATTCCAGCATCCTATTTAATATAGCCGTTGTGAGTGAACGGAAGCCAATGTGTTTGTAATAAGTACTTACCCCCTGTACCTGCGGATTCTGACTCGAATTTAAATGCAGGCTGATTAACAGATCAGGATTTTGTTCCTGCATAAACAGTACCCGGTCCTTGTTGTCGAAAGTAGTGTCTGTAGTACGTGTCATGATTATCTTCTTCACTCCTTTGCTCTTCAGGTATTTTTCCAGCGCTTTGGCAAAAAGCAAGGTGTAATATTTTTCTTCGTATCTGGCATGTATCCCACCGGTTCCGGCATTCGTTCCGCCATGGCCGGCATCTATTGCTACTTTCAGGTAGCGGATATCTAATTTTTCGGGCTGCCTTTTTATCCTTACCACCAATACTTTCCCTTTGTAACCAATACTGTACCCCCAATGTTGCCGGTGCTGCAATTCAATGGTAACCCGCACAACATCATCTTCTACCTGGTTATAATACACATTCTTTACTTCTTTTAATGATTGCAGTTGTGTGATCCAGTTCGTATTGCTTTGTACACCGTAAATGTCTACCACGATCTTTGAAGGATTGATCTCCATTGAACTTTTATAGGGCAGTTTTTCTTCCATACTGATACCAACATAATCGAAAGCGGTATCTCCTTTCGCACTGAATGAATTAGTGAGGTAAAACGATTTTTCTTTCTGAGCACTGTCTGCTTTAATAGATGCTCTTTCAATGTATGCCGTATGGTATTTTGAAAGCTGCACGCTGTACATGTCTTTTGTAGAGTCAATTACCCGCAGCAGGATATTCGTATCGATATACCCCATCTTGGCTCCGCCCAGCCTGTCTTCACCCAAGCCATAAAGGAGTGCGGGTAATTTGCCGGTAGACCTGGTCAAAATATAATGGGGCACCGTATTTTGTGCGGCCGTTTGAGATAAGATCAAAACAAGGCAGCCGATAAGGGGGAACTTCATCAAATGAAGATAAAAATATAAAATCGATACATCAACTACTTATCAATAAAATAGGTGAACAACAAAAATATAGAGCGTAAAAAGCCTCATTACTTTTTATCGTAATGAGGCTTTTTAGCAAGCAACCGTAAAAAAAAATCAAATATGTAAAAATTTAAATCAGAAATGATACCCGTCATCCGCTACCAGTTTATCCGATACCCTTCGTCTTGCATCCTTGGTATTAAACGGCTCTACTTTGGTAAAGCGTTTCAGGCCAATATGCATCATACGCAGTTCGTCACCATCGGAAAAACTGTTCAGGGCATCTTTGCCGGCTTTATTAATCCGGTCTGCGGCATCATACAGGTAGGTACGCATCATATCAGCCTGCAGGCTAACGGCAGCTTCGCCTTTTGTATCTGTTAGTTTCATTACACGTAACAAGGCACTTTCGGCATTGTAAACGTCTATGGCCATATCGGCTATATTCATCAGTATCTCCTGCTCCTTATCCAGTTGCATCATCAATTTTTGTACTGCTGCACCGGCTACCATTAAGATGGCTTTCTTAAAATTAGCAATGTATTTACGTTCTTTTACAAATGACCCTTCTTCTTCAGAACCAAAATCGGGTATGCTCATCAACTCTTTCTGCACTGCCATAGCGGGACCCATCAAGTCCAGTTTTCCTTTCATGGCACGTTTAAGCATCATATCAACTGTCAATAAACGATTAATCTCGTTGGTTCCCTCATAAATACGGTTGATCCGGCTGTCGCGATATGCTTTTGAGATCAGGTATTCATCACTAAATCCATTGCCGCCATGTATCTGAACACCTTCATCTACCACATAGTCCAACACCTCGCTGCCATATACTTTTAACATAGAACATTCAATGGCATATTCTTCAGCGGCCCCTAACAAGGCTTCTGCAAAGGTTTTACCGCCGGCCAATAATTCGTGTTCCTTATTATCTATCCATTTGGCTGTACGGAATGTGGCACTTTCACAAACCCACATGCGTATGGCCATTTCTGCCATCTTATGCCTGATGGCACCAAATTTTGCGATAGGCATTTTAAACTGCTCCCTTGTTTTGGCATATTGTATAGAAATAGTTGCTGCCCTTTTCGATCCGCCCAAGGCAGCAGCACATAATTTCAGGCGCCCGATGTTCAGGATATTAAAAGCGATGAGATGGCCCTTACCGATTTCTCCCAAAACATTCTCCACAGGTACTTTACAATCCTGAAAATACAGTTGCACAGTGGATGATCCTTTTATGCCCATCTTATGTTCTTCCGGGCCTTGCGTAAAACCTTCAAAACCGCGTTCAATAATAAAGCCTGTAAACTTATCGCCATCAACCTTGGCAAATACTGTGTAAACATCTGCAAAACCACCATTGGTTATCCAGCATTTTTGCCCGTTCAGGATATAATATTTTCCATCATCACTTAATTTGGCTATTGATTTTGCACCCAATGCATCACTGCCACTGTTAGGTTCAGTTAAACCATACGCGCCTTTCCATTCACCGCTGGCTAATTTGGGGATGTATTTTTGTTTCTGTGCCTCGGTACCAAAATACAGGATGGGTAAAGAACCAATACCCGTATGTGCTGCCACTGCCACAGAAAAAGAGTGCCCGCCTCCGAGGCCTTCATTAACAATAGTAGACGTGATAAAATCCTTACCCAGCCCCCCATACTGCTCCGGAAAAGAAGTAGACAACAATCCCTGTTCACCGGCTTTTTGCAGCAATGATGGCATAAGGCCCGGTTCCAGTTTATCAATCCGCTCAATAATGGGTATGATCTCTGCATCGAGAAACTGGATACACATATCCATCACCATATTTTGTTCTTCATTAAAATCTTCGGGAATAAATGTATCGACTGGATTACTTTCTTTGATCAACCATTCGCCGCCCTGTAATGCTGTGGTTTGTTTTGTAGTTTCCATGATGGAAATTTTTATTAATGAAAAGATTTATTATTGTGAGTGGTGAGTAGTCACCATTCACGTCAAATTATCATACACCTGCTGAAACACGAGTTTTACCGTTTCTATATCTTCCTTATTAACACCTATCAATGCCTCATTCATGGTTTGATTGGCAAGGTCTATCGTTTTATCCTGTAAATCTTTTGCCGCATCCGTTAAACAAACCAGGTTGATCCTTCTATCGGATTTTGAAGCAACGCGCTTTACTAATTTTTGCTTCTCCAGGTTATCAATTAACCGGGTGATGCTCGGCTTATCCCTGAAAGTGCGGTTGCATAGTTCCTGCTGACTTAAACAGTCTTCCTTCCACAAATGATACAAAACACTCCATTGTTCAATAGTAATCTCAAGTCCTGACTGGCGAAAATTTTTCTGTAACCGCCTGGCCACAGCAGTGGAAGCCATACCGTTGATCACGCTGTATAATTCTCCTCTTTTAAATTGGTTGTTTGGCATATAGTTAGTTATGCAACTAATTTCAAAATAAGTTCGTTTCTTTGATATCACCAAGAATAAACCTCTAAATTTTAAGAATAGCCTGTGGAAACCCATTTTATCACCTATCGCAGTTCAACCATTCATTATAACCGGATGGGAAATGGCCCCGAATGGTTGTTTTGTTTTCATGGTTATGGAGAAACTGGCCGCTCGTTTGAGGTTTTTGAGGCATTGTTGGGAAGCAGTTATACTTTAATCGCAATCGACTTTCCCTTTCATGGTGAAACCAATTGGCAGGAGGGGTTATTGTTTGATACAACCGATCTTATCCAAATCACCGGCCTGATTAAACCTGCAGATCAGCCAATCAGCCTGTTGGGTTATAGTATGGGTGGAAGGGTAGCTTTACAGTTATTACAAACCATACCTCATCAGATTAAAAAAATTGTGTTGGTTGCACCTGATGGCTTGCACAAGAACAAATGGCAATGGCTGTCTACCAAAACCAAGCCAGGCAACCTGCTTTTTGCCTACACCATGCGCAAACCTTTTTGGATGATGCGTTTACTGAATATGGCAGCCAAGCTAGGTTTATTCAATAAAAGTATTCTCAAATTTGTGCGTTTTTATTTAGATGATGCGGAACAACGTTCAATCCTATACCGTAGATGGACCACGATGCGTAATTTCAGTCCCGATTTGATTTTACTCAAAACCATCATCATACAAAATAAAATACCTGTATCTATTGTCTTTGGCAGGTACGACAGGGTTATTGTTAGTAAACATGGCTTTGCGTTCAGCAAAAATGCAGATGGTTATATTAAGGTAATAGAAATAGAAGCAGGACACCAGTTGTTAAGGGAAAAATATTTACCATTGATAGCGCAGTTGTTAA
>JANXUL010000021.1 GCA_025356235.1 Bacteroidota bacterium | reverse complement strand
TGGCTATTTCACTTTCTGGTGGGATGCGGTAAATGGAAAAATATGGATGCAGGTTGATAAACTCGACAAAGAATTCCTCTATGTGAATTCTTTGCCTGCCGGCTTAGGCTCCAACGATATTGGCCTTGACCGGGGATTGATAGGCGGCTCACGCATCGTTGCTTTCAATAAAGTGGGTAAAAAATTACTGCTCGTACAACCCAATTACAGCTACCGTGCTTCCTCAACCGATAAAAATGAACAACGCGCAGTTAGGGAATCTTTTGCCCAATCCACCATTGCCAGTTTTGTGATTGATGAGGAAGATGGCGATAAAGTTCTGGTAGATGCCACTTCTTTTTTTGTACGCGATGCGTCGAATGTTGCCGACAGGATACGTGCCATGCGACAAGGCAGTTACACATTCAGCGAGCCACGCTCTGCCATGTACATGGCAAATACAAAGAACTTTCCCTTAAACAGCGAATTTGAGGCCACTATCAGTTTCACTGGCGGCAGTGATGCGGGCCGTTTTGTAACAACTGTAACCCCTTCCGCAGAAGCCATTACCGTGCGTATGCACCATTCCTTCGTTCAATTACCTGATAACACATACAAACCGCGCCGCTATGATATTCGTAGCGGTTATTTCGGGATCTCTTATTTTGATTACAGCAGCCCGTTTTCTGATCCTATTGAAAAAATGTTTATAGCCCGCCACAGGTTGGAAAAAAAAGATCCCAACGCTTCTATGAGTGAAGCGGTAAAACCTATCGTATATTATATTGATAATGGTACACCCGAACCCATCCGCTCTGCATTAATGGATGGGGCTAAATGGTGGAACCAGGCTTTTACCGCAGCGGGGTTTAAAGATGCTTTTATTGTAAAAATATTGCCCGACACAGCTGATGCGATGGATATCCGCTACAATATGGTGAACTGGGTACACCGTTCTACACGCGGATGGAGTTATGGAGCCTCTATTACGGACCCGCGCACCGGGGAAATTATCAAAGGACAGGTTACTTTGGGATCCCTCCGTGTAAGACAGGATTATTTGATTTTTACCGGTTTACTTTCTCCTTTTACGGAAGACAAACTTATTTCGCCTGAATTATACAGACCTGAGAACGACCGTATGCGGGTGGCAGCTTTACAACGTCTGCGACAGCTTGCCGCGCATGAGATCGGCCATACATTGGGGTTGCAGCATAATTACGCATCGAGTTTCAATAATCGTGCTTCAGTGATGGATTACCCGCATCCGAATGTATTTGTGAACAGTAAAGGTGAAATAGATTTCACCCAGGTGTATACTAATGAAATAGGTGAATGGGATAAACGTGCGATTATATATGGTTATTCCGTTTTTTCTCCGGCAGAATTTAAAAACATTACCCCACAACTTTCTATACGGGAAGATGAAAACGATGCACTAAATGCAATTCTCGAAGAAAATACAAAGAGAGGATTGTTGTTTATTGCCGATGTTGATGCACGTGCGGCAGGCGGCATGCACCCGAAAGCACATTTGTGGGATAATGGAAAAACTGATGCGGTTGATGAATTAAAAAATGTATTACAAGTTCGGCAGAAAGCCATGGCGCAATTTTCTGAACAGGCCATTCGCATGAATACACCTCTTTCGAAACTGGAAGATGTATTGGTTCCTGTTTACAATTACCATCGTTACCAACTCGAAGCCGCCTGCAAACTGATTGGTGGTATGGATTACAGCTACAGTGTTCGCGGAGATAAACAGGTAACCCCAACGGTTCTGCCTAAAGCCATGCAGGAAAAAGCATTACAAGCGGCTTTGGATTGCCTGTCACCCGACCTGCTTACCATGCCCGACAAGATCATGCAAATGATTCCCCCCCGGCCGCCACAGTATTATGGTGTGGGTGAACTGTTTGTTAAAAGAACAGGTATGAATTTTGATCCGGTTGCTGCTGCTGAAGCGCTGACTGATTATGAATTAGGTTTCCTTTTCAACCCTGAAAGGGCGAACCGCCTGGCACAGTTTAAAGCACAAGCCAATACACCCGGCTGGGATGATGTGTTGGATGCCATCATTACCAAAACATGGAAAGCCCCGGTACAAAAGGGTTTGAAGGGTGAGATACAATTACAGACACAACAAATGGTATTGACATGGATGCTCGGCCTAAGTCAAAGCGACAATGCCAATTACATCGTAAAATCCATCTGCTTCGACCGTTTGCAATCACTGAAACAATATGCCGAACAAATGAAAAATAATAACCCATCTATTAAAGCACATTATGCTTATGCAATTGAAAGGATAGCCAAACCAAAAGACATTGCCTTACCACAGCATAAAGAAATCCCGCCCGGCGCACCGATTGGTTGTGATTTTGATGAAAATTAGATTATAAAAATCCCTTCGCAATGAAGGGATTTTTTAGCTGCTTGAATACGTCTTATTTTTTGCTTTCAAATGCCGCATGGCCTCATCCAATGCAACAAAAAAGCTCCTGCTTTATTCCGGCAGGAGCTTTTTTATAAATTATTTTAGGTATCAGTTACACCAACATCCGCAAAGGCTCTTCCAGTAAGCTTTTCAGCGTTTGCAAGAAAGCCGATCCGGTTGCACCATCAACTGCGCGGTGATCGCAGCTTAAGGTTACTTTCATCACATTACCCGAAACTACCTGGCCATTTTTTACCACCGGAACCTGCGCAATACCCCCTACTGCCAAAATACATGAATCGGGTGGATTGATGATGGCAGTAAATTGATCAATACCAAACATTCCGAGATTTGAAATGGTGAATGTACTTCCTTCCCAATCGGCGGGTTGTAATTTTTTATCTTTTGCTTTTTGCGCGAACTCTTTTACTTCTGCACCAATCTGGCTCAATGATTTCCCATCGGCAAAACGTACTACCGGAACCAGTAGCCCATCTTCCACAGCCACTGCTACGCCTATATTAATATGGTGATTGTAGCGTATCTTATCACCCAACCAGCTGCTATTTACTTTAGGGTGTTGTTTTAAAGCCAGTGCTGTTGCTTTCAATACCATATCATTAAAGCTAACCTTAACAGGTGCCACTTCATTGATCTTGCCACGGGCTGCAACGGCAGCATCCATGTCGATACTCATGGTTAAATAGAAATGTGGCGCGGTAAATAAACTTTCGCTCAAACGTTTAGCAATTACTTTGCGCATTTGAGATACGGGCACATCTTCAAAGCTTACCTGTCCGGCCGGTGCAACTATTGCGGTTGCTTTTGAAGCAGTGGCAGTTGCCGGCGCGGCAGCGGGAGAAGCGGGTATATAATTATCAATATCTGTTTTCGTAATCCTTCCGCCGTCACCGGTTCCTTTTACGTAGCGAAGATCAATACCTTTTTCAGTGGCCACTTTTTTAGCGAGTGGAGAAGCTAATATTCTTCCATCGTTAACCACTTCTGCAGCCGGAGCCGCGGCACTTGTTGTAGCTTCTGGTTTATTTTCTGAAGCCGGTTGAGCAGCTACTGCTGCTTCCGGAGCGGCATCTGAATGGGTTCCTCCTGCTTTTACAGCTGCAACAATCGCGGCAACATCCAATCCCTGCTTTCCGATGATACACAGCAAATCATTCACCAGTATCTTTTCACCGGCTTTTGCTCCCTGGTATAATAAGATACCATCCTTGTAACTTTCCAGTTCCATGGTGGCTTTATCGGTTTCTATATCAGCCAGCACTTCTCCTTTTTTAACGGGATCACCTACATTTTTTTGCCAGCTTGCTATCACACCCTCCGTCATAGTATCACTTAACCTGGGCATCAATACCACTTCTTCCATAGCTGCCGCATCAGGTGATGGTTTGGCGGAAGCTGCTTCTGCTTTCTTTTCGGGGGCGGGTACTGGTTCTGCTTTCTTTTCTGTTGCAGATGGTGTGCTGTCGGCAGCTTTTGCCCCACCGGCATGTTGGGCTATCAATGCAGTTATATCTTCACCCGCTTTTCCAAAAATGGCCAGTAATTCATTCACCTGGATCTTGCCGCCGTTGGGTGTTCCCTGGTGCAATAATATCCCGTCCTGGTAGCTTTCCAGCTCCATGGTGGCTTTATCCGTTTCTATATCGGCCAATACATCGCCTTTCTTCACGGCATCTCCCACATTTTTATGCCAGGCGGCAATAACACCTTCGGTCATCGTGTCGCTTAGTCGGGGCATTAATATCGCTTCAGCCATAGTTCGATTGCACTTTTAAATGAGTCGTGAAATTACAGTAAAAAATCACTGATTTCACAGATTTCAATATGATTCACTATAAAACAGCAAACACCGATTCCAAAGATTTGAATATAACGGTAATGATCCCCGAAATTATAACCAAATCATGTCAATCTAAGTTAATTACTGACCCTGAGCCAGGCTATATGCCTTTTTATCGCCCCACATATTTAATAATTCTGTGGAGCATATTTTAAAGTCCTGTGCCAGCCGTTTATACAATTCCATAATATCTACCTGTGTTACGGGAACATCCCCGATACTTTCAAAACGGCAGCAATACTGGTTAACCAAATTGGTAAAAGAGGAACCTTTAGGCCAAACCTGCGTGCCCCGGTTACTAATGGTTACCAGTTTGAATATATCAGCTGTATGGTGCAGGCATTTTTCGGCAATAGCCGCAGGCTGAACATTGCTTTCTATAAACATGTCTACCCCAACAATCGACACATGACCCAGTTCCACGCTTTCGAGCATAGGGTTTTTCTCCAGTTTGAAATGAGTAGGTGTAGGTGCCTGGTTAGCTATAAACGGCTTAGGATTAACCACCGGCAGTTTACCAAAATTATTTATGATGGCCTGTGTAAATTCAGTGGTGTTAAGCGATGGGATGCCATTATCTCCAAAATCGCCTGTGTGTACGCCGCTTTCTAAAGTAAACAACAAGGCATTCTCAATGGAGGTTGCCGCTTCCATTAATCCCAGGTGGCGCAGCATACCAAAGCCACTTAATAAAAGTGCTGTGGGATTGGCTATATTCTTACCCGCAATATCCGGTGCAGTTCCATGAACAGCTTCAAAAATAGAAATATGGTCGCCGATATTGGCTGATGGGGCAAAACCCAATCCACCCACTAATCCGGCACAGAGATCGCTTACAATATCACCTTGTAAATTGGTCAGTACCACTGTATCAAACAGATCGGGGCGGCTTACTAATTTCATACACAGATCATCTACGATCACATCATCTGCTTTCAGTTCGGGATAGTCTTTGGCCACTTCATAAAACACATCTAAAAACAAGCCATCCGTTAGTTTCATGATATTGGCTTTATGGCCGCAGGTAATTCTTGTGGCTGCTTTCTTCTTAGCCATTTCAAACGCATATTTGATCAACTGCAAACTACCCGGACGGGTTATGAACCGCCGGCTCAGGGCCACATCATGGGTTAACATGTGTTCGATGCCACCATAAGTATCTTCAATATTCTCGCGCACAATGGTAATATCTATCGGAATACCTGCTTTACTGAAAACAGTATCTACTCCATGCAATGTCTGGAAGGTCCTTTTATTGGCATAAGTATTCCATGTTTTACGGGCGGTTACGTTCACACTTTTTACGCCTTTGCCCTTAGGGGTTTCCATCGGGCCTTTGAAGAGTATGCCCAGCGATTCAATCGTTTGCTGCGCTTCGGGGGTCATACCATTACTGTAGCCTTTGTCGAATACCCATTTACCCATATCCACAAATTCATATTCCAGGGGTACTTTGGCGGCTTTAAAAACGGATAAAACTGCATCCATAATTTCCGGGCCTATCCCATCCCCTTTTGCAACAGCAATTTTTGTCATAACTCGATTTTTCTGTGTGCAAAATTACGGGTTCCCGTGCATAGTCCATTGCCATTGTCCACGCGTTATGGACTAATTTTCACAAGGTTTCTTTCCCGCAATTCCTTATTTTTACCTGAAAGCAATATATCCTACTCATGGTATCTAAAATTTCGGAAGGCGTTGAAATTAGCGTAGAAACCTTTTACCAGGCCGACTACAGCAACCCGCTGAATGGTGAGTATATGTTTGCCTATCGGATAAACATCGAAAATCATAATAATTTTACCATTAAACTCCTTCGTCGCCAATGGTATATTTTCGACAGCAATGGAGAGCATCGTGAAGTTGAAGGTGAAGGTGTGGTAGGTGTACAGCCCGTTTTAAAACCGGGAGAAAATTACCAATACGTGAGCGGTTGCAACCTTCGCACAGAAATGGGCAAAATGCACGGCACTTACCAGATGGAAAACGAGAACAGTAAACAGCTTTTTTCTGTTAATATCCCTTCATTTGATATGATCGTTCCTACCAAAATGAATTGATCATTTTTCGCTATCGCGGTTTATATTTCGCTTCATCAAAAATTTCTTTGGCATTTTTATTCATTAATGCATCAAGCGTTACAGTTACATTTTTATCCATCCATTTTTTTACGATCTGCCATCCAACAAACTGGCCTATATTACCGGGAGAAGCATCACCTAATGCGGGGGTATTGGGGCCGTCATTAATATAATCTCGGTTTAAATTGGGATCTGTTTTAAATAAGAGATCGTTCTGTACAAAAAAGCTCCAGATGTTTTTTTCACTTTCATAACAACCTTCCAATTGTTTTTGTGTGTAGCCGGTTTTAATACTATCGGGTGTTCCGGGCATTAATTGATCGAGCAGGTACATCCGTTTACCAGATTCGATCATTTGTTCTACCAATGACCGGCCCGCACTGTTGTTAGGATACATATCATCAATAATATTTTTAATACCATTGATTGGAATATAGGCCGGCTCAAACCTCCGCGAAATAAACAGCGGATACATTTGCTGGCCCTGGTCGCTCAGGTACAATGGATACTTAGCCCCCATATACAACTGTAATCCTACAGCCAGCGCATTAGTGGTAATGATACTTCCGTAACTGTTTATCGGGCCAATAAAGGTGATGAGTTTTACCGGCAATTTATACCTGGGAAAATGGTAATGTACCAATTGAAAACCGTGTTTTATTTCCTGTTCAATAGTATGCAGGTCATTAAACTTTGCTGCGGCTTCTTTACCCAACAGCGCATAACTCCGGATAAAATCAGGAACATTTTTCCGGGCACTATCAGGGGATGTACCCAATATATTAAACAAAAAATCCTGGGTAAACCCAGGGTGGTTTGTATTCAATTGCTGAAGCGATTCGTTAAGGTGCAGGGTATCAACAGCAAAAAAATCTTTTTCAAACCGCTCCACCTGCAAGGGTATTATGATACCCGATACATTGGGGATTTGCCTTTTAGCTTTGCACCCTAACCCGGATAGAATGATACAGATGAATAACAGCTTTTGCTTCATATCTTTTGGTTAACAGACAATAGTTACAAAAGTAGTTCCTCCATCTAAATAAAAACCTGGAAATTAATAATAGTGTGTTAACTGTTGTGTGGTTGATGTATTCATCTTTCTACTAGTATCTTAACGATCCTCAGTGCCGTTGTTTCTTAGTGCCCTTATTGCGTTAACCTGTATAGAAGTTAATTTTTGAGACAGTGGCCTTCAAAACAATTAACATCGAAATCCGTTAAAAACTAACCAAATTTTCGGAACTTTACACCATGAAGATATTTTTAGCCCAGCAGAATTATCATGTAGGTAATTTCGAAAGCAATACCAACAAGATCATACAGGCAATTAATGAGGCTAAGGCAAAGGGTGGCGACCTGATACTGTTTAGTGAGATGAGCATTTGCGGTTATCCCGCCCGGGATTTTGTAGAGTTCAATGATTTTATCAATAAATGTTATGCATCCATTGACCTGATTAAAGAACATGCGGATACCATTGGTGTATTGATTGGCAGTCCGGCCAGGAATACCAAGCACAAAGGCAAAAGCCTTTTTAACGCGGCTTTTTTTTTGTACGAAAAAAAAATCAAAGCAGAAATACATAAAACACTTTTACCCACCTATGATGTGTTTGACGAATACAGGTATTTTGAACCTTCTTTTGATTGGCAGGTAGTGCCTTTTAAAGGAAAACGTTTAGCGATAACCATTTGTGAAGATATCTGGAACCTTGGCGATAACCCACTCTACCGCATTTGTCCGATGGACAAACTGATGGAACAACAACCGGATATCATGCTCAACATCAGTGCCTCACCATTTGATTACACGCATGATGAGGACCGAAAATCTGTGATCAAAGCCAATGTGCTTAAATACAAACTCCCCATGTTCTATTGCAATGCTGTAGGCAGCCAGACAGAAGTGGTGTTTGACGGCGCTTCGCTGATCTTTGACAAACATGCCAACCTGTATAAAGCGTTACCTATGTTTAAGGAAGCACTGGAAAGTGTGGTGTTAAAGGATGATGGCTCCATTGATGCCCCGATTATAGAACCGGCAAGCCGTGTGCCTGATAAAGAACTGAACCCGGCTACCTTAGAACCCGAATTAAATATTGCACAGGTATATGATGCTTTGCTGCTTGGTATCCGTGATTATTTTAGTAAGATGGGATTTACCAAAGCGATACTCGGCTCATCGGGTGGTATTGATTCGGCCGTTACACTGGCCATCGCCTGTGAGGCATTGGGCAAAGAAAATGTACGGGCAATATTAATGCCCTCGCCTTATTCAACCGAACATTCTGTTGATGATGCGGTACAACTGAGTAAAAACCTAAGTAATCCTTACGATATTTTGCGTATAGATGAAGTATATAATTCATTCCTTACAACACTGGCTCCTGTTTTTAACAATCTCCCCTTTTCATTGGCAGAAGAAAATATCCAGAGCCGCAGCAGGGGAAATTTGTTAATGGCCATCGCTAATAAGTTTGGGTATATTTTACTCAACACTTCCAATAAAAGCGAATTGGCAACGGGTTATGGTACTTTGTATGGAGACATGGCCGGTGGCTTAGGCGTATTAGGCGATTGTTATAAGTTACAGGTATATGCTTTGGCGCGCTATATCAACCGGGATAAAGAGATTATACCCACTTCCATCATTAATAAAGCACCGAGTGCAGAACTCAGGCCCAACCAGAAAGACAGCGACAGCCTGCCCGATTATGCCGTTCTGGACCAGGTTCTCTACCAATATATTGAAAGACGATTGGGACCGGTAGAAATAAAAGCGCAGGGTTTTGATACTGCATTGGTTGACCGTACTTTAAAAATGGTGAATACCAATGAATACAAACGCAATCAATTCTGCCCTATCATAAGAATATCACCAAAAGCATTTGGCGTAGGGAGAAGAGTGCCCATTGTGGGGAAGTATTTAAGTTAGAAGATAAACTCATTCATGAACCACCATCAAAGGAACATGGCTATGAAAAGCCAGCATCTTGGTATGACTGGCACCAAATAAGCTTTCGAAAAAACCATGTTTCTTAGGAACCGTAATAATCAGGTCTATTTTTTTCTCGAACGCAAACTCATTAATTGCTTCCACATAGTTTTTATTATGTGAAAAATGGTATTCAGGATTCAAATCCTGTAACAGTGTATGCATGGCGAAACTTTCGCCCATAATTGCCGAGGGTGTCATATTGCCTTTTTCATCCGATTCAGCTTCCACATTTAATACTAAGAGTTTTGCTTTCGTTTCCGCTACTATTTTCCTAACAGATTCAACAGGAATGGTTGTATCGGCTTTATCAAAATCACTCGTCAGCATAATTTCTTCTATCCGCGTAAAACGGGCATTAGCCGGCACAATAATCACCGGAATTCTTGAATGCTTTGCAACAGAAATAGTGTTGCTGCCGATCAGTTTCTCCTCCAGCAAACCACCCCCCGTAATGCCCATTACCATAAGTCCTGCCCCAACTTTTTCGCATACTTCGTCCAGTCCTTCGCTTAATGATCCGTATTCACTTACTTTATCAATTGTTATGTTAGCGGCAAATTCCTGTATTTGTAATTTAAAATTTTCGAGGCCTTTTGCACTACCCTCTTGCAGGGATTCCATATCGAGCATTTGTATACCGGGAACCAGTGGGTCTATCGTAATAGGAATTTCATAAGAATGATACAATACCAGTTTCTTTACACCCAGTTGCTCTGCCAGTTTTAATGCATATAAAGCAGCATTATGGGCTGTTGTAGAAAAATCGGTGGGAACTAAAATAGCATTCATGGTAATGGTTTGTTAGGTAATATTAGTCCTAAACTTACTTACATACAATGACATTAATCATACCACAAAAAAAGGTGCTCCGTTGCCCCATTTATTCCCCATAAAAAAGACCCGCTTTTGGCGGGGTTACAATTCACATATTGCAAATCTGGTCCGTATTATAAATTTTCAATGATTCCCGCAATACCCTGTCCCCCACCAACACAGGCACTTACCATCCCGTATTTTTTATTTAGCCTTTTCATATCATTTAATAGTTGAATTGATAATTTGCATCCTGTGCAGCCCAAAGGATGCCCAAGGGCTATGGCACCGCCGTTAATGTTTACAATATCAGGGTTAAGTCCCAACTCGCGGATCACCGCTAAGGATTGGGAGGCAAACGCTTCATTTAATTCTATCAGGTCAATATCATTCAAACTCATATTTGCCTGCTTCAATACTTTTGGGATCGCCGCAACCGGGCCAATACCCATAATGCGTGGATGCACCCCGGCAGAAGCACAATTTACCAGGCGGCCAATCGGTTTCAACCCTAATTCATTTACCATCCGGTCGCTCATCACCAAAGCAAATGCGGCACCATCACTGGTTTGTGAAGAGTTACCGGCGGTTACGCTGCCACCCAAAGCAAATGCAGGTTTTAGTTTACCCAATGCTTCAATGTTCGTATCGGCACGCACCCCTTCATCTGTATCCATCACATACGAACGAACCGCTTTTTTTCCTTTTTGATCGAGGTAGGTTTCTTCTACGGTTATAGGTAAAATGCCGCTCTTAAAATATCCGCTCTGTATGGCTTTCAATGCTTTTTGATGAGAGTTAAAAGCAAATACATCCTGGTCTTCACGGTTTACATTAAATTCTTTGGCTACTGCTTCTGCGGTAAGTCCCATGCTCAGGTAAAAATCAGGTTCATCTTTGGCTATGGAATAAGCAGGCACTGTTTTCCAACCCGCTGTTGGCACCAGGCTCATACTTTCTGTTCCGCCGGCAATAATACAATCTGCCATGCCGGCTCGTATTTTAGCCGTGGCCATGGCAATACTTTCCAGTCCACTGGCACAGTAACGGTTAATAGTTAATCCGGCAACATCAATCCCGAGTGCACGTGCTGAAATAATCCTGCCAAATTGCAATCCCTGTTCTGCCTCGGGTACTGCATTTCCTACGATAACATCATCCACCCTTTTGGCATCCAGTTGTGGAACGGAAGCCATTAAACCTTTGATCACTTCTACTGCCAGGTCGTCGGGACGAAAAAAACGGAACCCCCCTTTTTTACTTTTACCCACTGCTGAACGGTAACCGGCAACGATATATGCTTCCTGCATGACAAACTGTTTTAACATATCAAATGTATGAAAAAATCGAATAAAAGGTTGCATAAACAACCTTTTATTCGATTTTGGGGGGCTTTTCATTTCCTGATCTTCTCATTCCGAAATACCAAAATCGAGGTAATCTGCCCCTATCTTCGCCAAATGATTTACCCCTTGATCCGTGAACTGCTTTTCTGCTTTCCACCGGAAGAGGTTCATTATTTTTCGATGAACCTGCTTAAGAATGCCTGCAGCATTCCACCTCTTAGGTCTATCATTAAAAAAAAATTTGAGTTTCCCGGTACAGCATTACAGAAAACGGTATTCGGTCTGCCTTTTAGCAATCCTGTGGGACTTGGTGCCGGTTTTGATAAAAATGCCTTGTATTTACATGAACTTGAAACTTTGGGTTTTGGCTTTGTAGAAATAGGCACGGTTACCCCAAAATCACAGCCGGGCAATAATAAACCCCGGTTATTCCGCCTTCCGGCAGACAAAGCACTTATTAACCGGATGGGGTTCAATAATGATGGTGTAACAGTCATCCGAGAAAGACTTAACAACTGGAATAATTCAAAATTCAAAATTCAAAATTCAAAATTAATTGTAGGTGGCAACATCGGCAAGAACAAACTCACCCCTAATGAAGAGGCCTGGAAAGATTACCGGATTTGTTTTGATGAGCTTTTTGAATGTGTAGATTATTTTGTCGTGAATGTGAGTTCCCCAAATACACCGGGATTACGGGAACTGCAGGAAAAAGAATCGTTGAAAAAAATACTTTCAGAACTGCAGCAGCAAAACCAGGCAAGATCAACACCCAAACCTTTGTTATTGAAAATTGCCCCCGACCTTACGCAGGAGCAGTTAGATGATATTGTAGATCTATCTTTTGAGGTAAAACTAAGCGGCCTCGTAGCAACCAACACAACCATCAATCGCGAACAACTCCAAACCCCAAACGCCAAATGCCAAGCAATCGGCGCAGGAGGATTAAGCGGTAGGCCGGTTCGTGAAAGATCAACCGAAGTTGTATCTTATCTTTCGCAACAAACTGGCGGAAAGATTCCTGTCATTGCCAGTGGCGGAATTTTTACTGGTGCTGACGCGGAAGAGAAAATGAAGGCAGGTGCTTCATTGATTCAGGTATGGACAGGTTTTATTTATGAAGGACCTTCGATTGTAAAAAATATTTGTAACCACCTGGCAAAAGCATAACCCGCTGTAACATGTGTCAGTAAACTTTGTATATGGAATCATTATTTACGTCTGAAAACCTGGTTAGTTTTTTTGTATTGGTTGTTTTAGAAATTGTGCTGGGCATAGACAACGTGATATTTGTAAGCATTATCATGAACCGGCTCCCCAAACTACAGCAACCCAAGGCAAGGCTTACCTGGATGGTAACAGGTATGATTTCACGCACCATATTATTATTCGGGCTGAGCTGGTTACTAGCACAAAAAGGTAAAACCTTATTCAGCATTTTTGGAAAAGATCTTGACCTGGCAAGCCTGGTAATGCTGGCCGGCGGCCTGTTCCTCATTTATAAAACGGTAAAAGAGATACACTATAAACTGGAAGGTGAGGCCGAAGTGGCAGCAGGCATTGCAACAAAACCATTGGGCTTTGGCAATGCCGTAGTACAAATCATGTTGATAGATATGGTATTCAGTTTCGACAGTATCATCACTGCCGGCGGTACGGCCAAGCGTTTGGAAGTAATGATCAGTGCCGTGGTGATAGCCATGATTATCATGTTTCTTTTCAGTCCTAAAATATCTGCCTTTATCCATAAGCACCCCGCTTTAAAAATGCTAGCACTTTCTTTTTTGGTGATGATAGGCTTTGTATTGCTGGTAGAGGGCTGGGACAGTGAACGCTCGCATGATATGCACCTGAAGAACTATGTTTATTTTGCCATGGCATTCTCATTTACTGTTGAACTGCTGAATATGCAAATGCGTAAACGATATACCAAACCCGTGGAACTGCGGGAGCCCATGTTAGTGGACGAACCTGATGATGAAACCGATATGGCAAAATAACTGAACCCAACATTAACAGCCGGATCTTTGAACTGCTTATTTATCCGTATTCGCAGCGAAAGCCTCTGCGTCAACAGTTGCTCATTTTATTATTTTCTTTTATCCTTCTCTTAGCGAAACCTTTACAAGCGTGCTCAAGATTAAACAGCCACAAACTGCACCGATTTACACGTTTTTATTCTATATAAATCCGTACTAACTATGCTAAAATGATTAAGTGAGATCGCTTAATTCTCGTTCGCCTTCAACACCCTCAAAATATTTCCGCCTAAGATTTTAGTCACATCTTTTTTACTATATCCCCTTTCCAGTAAGGCTTTGGTGATGAGCGGATAACTGGTCACATTATCCAATTGCTGCGGAGCCACGCTGATACCGTCAAAATCTGAACCCAATCCTACATGCCCTACCCCGATCAATTTTACTATATAATCCAGGTGGTCAAGTAACATGCTCATCGGCGGCTTGGAGGCTTGTACTTCAGATGCATATTTTTCAGAGATCAGCGTAAGCGCATAGTCTTGCTGAACGCCGGCTTTCTTTAATGAATCAAGTTCTTTGCTATGGGTTAATGCAAACTTTACTTCCTTATCCTTGAAAGTGCTATCCACAAAGCCTGCGTAAAAATTCAGGTCAATCACACCACCGTTTTTTCCAATAGCTATTATCTGATCATCTTTCAGGTTTCTGAAAACAGGGCATAAAGTATATGCATTGCTATGGGAAGCAATAACCGGTTTGGTGGTGGTATTGATCACATCCCAAAATGTTTGTTCACCTACATGCGATACATCAACCATCATACCCAGTTCATTCATTCGTTTTACTATCTGTTTGCCCAAACCGGTAAGACCTTTATGTGTTTTGGCCAGGCTATCTTTTTTGGTTGTTTCAGCCATGGCAGATGTGGCCCATGTGGTGGAATTGTTCCAGGTAAGTGTCATATACCTGGTGCCGCGTTCATACATTTTAGTAAGGTTATCAATATTGTCTTCGATCATATGACCACCTTCCACGCCAAACATGGCTGCCAGTTTTCCTTGTCTTACAGCTTTTTTTACTTCTTTCGAATTTTTTACAATGGCGATCTTATCAGGGTTTCTTTTCACCACAGCATTTAAGGTATCCATCTCGCGGTTAGCCCATGCATTGGGATTAGGCTGGTTACCATCGCACCATACAGAAAATATCTGTACATCCACACCCCCTTCTTTGAAACGTTTTAAATCTGAATGTGTGCGGCCCTTCAGGTCTTTGTCCATACTAACTTTTTTTTCCATACAGGCAGTCAGAATATCGTTGTGTGAATCAACTACAATGGCTTTGTCATGTACTTTCTGATAATCCTGTGCATGCACTGCAAAAGGAAATAGGAATACTAATAATAACTTATTTTTCATAATCGAAATATATGTAGTGAATGTTGTTTTTTTTGAAACATATAGGAACCATGGATAAGGAAAAAAGAGCAGATAACACTAAATACCCTGTGAATTTTCTATGTATCTGTGTGTTTACTACATAAATAAAACATTATTTACTTATCTCCACCGAGAATTGCTTAACAATATTTTCAAACTGATCTGAATAATTATTGCAGAGAATGATCAGCGTAGCCCTCGTTCCCAGAAAACGCATGATCTCTGTTTTATAACCGGGGTTATCTCCATTATGCCACACAATTTTGCCCGATGGATTGTTCGAAATAATTTCCCAGCCAAAGCCATACGAAGAAGTTTTACCATCTTTCAATATCATTGGTGTAAATGCTTCATTGAGTGTTTGCTGGCTGATTAGTTTATCCGTATATAAAGCCTGGTCCCATTTCAAAAGATCTTCAACGGTAGAACTAATACGCCCCGGTCCTTTTCTGTTGCCCAGCCAAATAGTGTAATTTGAGGAGGGGAATGAATCGGCACGAATAAATGCATTTTTTTCTTTCACATAAATATGGCCGCTCGCAAAATTCTTTATAGCTGCTTTTTCCTGAAGCGTTCTGATGGCAGTATGTTTCATGCCAAGTTTATGAAAGATCTCTGTTGTGGTAAACTCAATGAAATCGCGCCTACTGGCTTTCTCGGCAATACTTGCCAATAATACATAACCCGTATTGCTATAGGTATATTTGGTGCCCGGTTCAAACATTTTTGGTGGTTTATATTGATTGAGATAGGCAATAATATTTTCATTACCCGCCACTTTACTTTTATCCCAATGTTCATCCATGATGTTCTGGTAATCGGGTAAACCGCTGGTATGTGTTAACAGGTTGCGGATAGTAATACCCTGGTAAGGAATGCTGAGATATTTTTCAACCAAGTCATCATATTGTAGCAAGCCTTTTTCTTTCAGCATCATAATTACCATGGCGGTGAACTGTTTACTTACCGATGCCAGTTCAAAAATATCAGTTTTCTTTAAGGGTACCTGCTGCGCAAATTCTCTGTACCCAAATGCTTTTTCATATTTGATCTTTCCTTTTTCTGCGATCAAAACAACTGCATTGAAACGATTAGTAGTTGCACCAGACTGTATAACAGAATCAATTTTCAGATAATTAATCTGTTGTGCATTGGCTGATGTACAAATCAGCAATAATAAAATCTGCAATAATTTTCTCATACATTTTTTATGAGGGTGATTTTTTTAAAATACACCCGCTACAACCTTAATTTGCGCTCAAACGTAAAGCCGTTCCCGCTCTTGTACCATTGTGTTTGCCTTCATCAACCGTAAGCTGGCCATTAACCAGTACATACTTAAATCCGGTTGTATATTGATGAGGCTTATCATAGGTAGAAAGATCCTGTACTTTCTGTTCATCAAAGATCACAATATCTGCCGCATATCCTTCGCGTAATAATCCCCGTCCTTTCAATTGAAATTTCTGGGCAGGCAAAGAGGTCATCCTCCGAACCGCTTCTTCCAGGGAGAGCACTTTTTCATCCCTTACATATTTACTCAATACCCTCGCATTGGTACCATAACCGCGCGGATGTGGGTTGCCCGATCCATAAATACGGATACTGGCATCGCTGGCAAACATATTAAACGGATATTGCATAATGGCTTTCACATCTTTATCACTCATACCATGAAATATCATACCTGCGCCGCCCTGTTCCATCATTTCAATAATGGTTTCGGCTTCCTCAGAAGCTTTGTGTTTTTTTCCTTTTATAAGATTTACTTCTTCAATGCTTTTGCCGTTAAATAAACTGTCGGGCCTGTAAGAAGCCACTACCGGGTAACTGAAATTTTTAAGTTTCCGTTTCTTTAATTTCTTCAGCATGTATTCCATCACTTCTTTTCTAATCTCCGGCCTGAACAGCCTGGCCTTGATAGAATCCTGCCCATCTGCCAGCACCCAATCAGGCAACAAAGTGCTGAGCGAAGTACTGCTTGCGGTATAGGGGTATTGATCAATGGTTACATCCAATCCTTCTTCTCTTGCTTTCATGATCATGGGAACAGTTTCTTTACTGCGCCCCCAGTTTTGCTGGCCACTTAATGTGAAATGCGAAATTTCAACCGGTATTTTCGCTTCGCGTCCAATATGCAGGGCTTCTTCAATTGCTTGTGTTACACTGTCACCTTCATCTCTCATATGACTTGCATACACGCCATTATATTTAGAAGCCACTTTTGCCAGTCTCACTACTTCTTCTGTTTTG
>JANXUL010000014.1 GCA_025356235.1 Bacteroidota bacterium | reverse complement strand
CCGCAAAGAATTTTTCTTTGCGGCTTTGCTCCTTATATTTCTTTGCGTGAAACTTTCTTAATTGGATAATTTTATATAGAGAGGGCATTTACATCGGCATTCAAAAAATTCCTGTTCTATATTCAATTTTATTTCGCAATCCGCTCCTGCCAGGCCAACATGCCCCCAGTAACATTCACCACGTTTTTATAGCCCATGGTTTCCAGAATAAGACAGGCCTGGCCGCTGCGGTTGCCGCTGCGGCAGTAAACATATATGGTTTCATCTTTCAATTCATCAATCTCGTCTACCTGCATGGTTTGTACTTTACCAAGTGGTAATAACAATCCGCCGATATTGAATTCGGCATTTTCATGTGGCTCGCGTACATCTACCAGGTGTAAAGATTCCCCGGCATCAATTTTTGTTTTCAATTCTTCTACGGTAATGGTCTGCATTTGATAAACGTTTGTTGGTTATGACAATTAGTTATTATGTGGTGTTACTGTGGTATCCTTAACGGGTGACATTGTGCTGATGTAAATATCCATGAGCTGCCCCTGTTTTATTTTATTGGGAACTTTAGATCCATCAACCCCTAAAGAATCGGATAAAGATGCAGGTGTTTGCTTTACCACAAATGAGGAAGCCGAATCTCTGATTGATACCATTGCCACGATTGAACCAATGTTTACTCCGATTCCGGAAAGATAGTTGCGGGCCTCGCCTAATGTCATACCTACTAAATCCGGCACATTAATTTCTCCACCTCCAACGCCGCTACCCAATACAAAACCGATTACGGTTCCGATGGGAATTCTGGTACCCGGAGCAATGGGGTTCCCATTAAACAATTGTTCGAGAACAGAGTTACGGGCAATATCGGGTTTATAACTTACTTCCCCCAGTTTCAAGCCCAGGCTAACCAAATACATTTCAGCACTCTTAATAGAGAAACCTGAAAGATTAGGCATTTCTACCTGCGGGGCAATTGAACGGTTAACGGTAAGGTAAATAGTACGGCCTGCTTTCACCATTGCATCAGCTTCAGGAGATTGCCTTACTACGCCCTGCTTGGCAATACTATCTACATACACTGAATCGTGGATAACAACATCAAAACCTTTGTCTTCTAATGTTTTTTGAGCCGCAATAATATTCTGTCCGGTAACGGCAGGTACTTTTTCATACTTACCATAGCCCGTTATCCATGAGAGGGACCAAAAGAAAAACAATATCAATATAAGGACAATGCCTAAGCCCGCCAGGATATTTACCCAAAGTGGTTTGTCTGTTATGAATTTAAACAAGGGAGAAAATTTTGGGGATTTTGGAATTTTGAGATTGGGGAATTGAGAAATTTGAATGGAAGGTAAGGCAATTCCAAAATTTCCCAAATACACAATTCCAAAATTACGTTAAAGCTTGTTCGATTACTGCCGAATAAAAATCTTTCAGGCTCCAGCCCATGGCCTTTACCTGTTGGGGTATCACACTGGCTTCGCTTTGGCCAGGTACTGTGTTTACTTCTAGCATAAAAGGCTGGCCGGTTGCCAGGTTATAAATAAAATCAATCCGCACAACACCCCGGCAATTCAAAACCTCGTAAACGCGTTTGGCAGCGGATTCAAGTTGTTGTTTCATTGTATCATCAATAACCGCAGGGGTGGTCTCTTCGCTTTTACCCTGGTATTTTGCTTCAAAATCGAAGAATTCGTTTTGGGTCATTATTTCGGTTATAGGCAATACCATGGGTTCACCTTTATGCTTGAAAACACCAATCGTAAATTCCCTGCCACTGATAAACTCTTCAACCAATACCTGGTCATCTTCTTTAAATGCTTTGACAAGGGCTGCGGATAATTCGCCAGGCTCATTTACTTTACTCATACCGATACTGCTTCCGCCATTATTCGGTTTTACAAATACTGGTAAGTGCAATTGCTTTAAGATTTCTTCAGGTGATACCGGGGTATGATTAAAAAGGTGTAATGACTTTGCTACATGTATACCACCGAAAGCGGCAACAGCAACGGTATATCTTTTATTGAATGTTAACGCAGAAGTTGCCGCATCACAACTGGTGTATGGTAATTGCAGCATATCGAAATATCCCTGCAGTTTACCATCTTCGCCCGGAGTGCCATGGATGCAAAGCAGTATGGCATCGAAATTTATTTTGGCCCCATTATCTGCAATTGAAAAATCATCCCTGCTAACTTTTGATTTTTCACCATTCACAGGTTCATACCACCAGCCGGTTGCATTAATATCAATACGGTAAACATCAAACTTATCCCTGTCTACATTATTACCTACTGTAACCGCGCTTTTATAACTTATCTGCGCCTCGCCACTTAACCCACCTGTTACCAATGCAATTTTTTTTTTCATGCCTGTTTATTGTATAACAAATATAGTGGTGAATAGGCAATGATGAAGAGGCAATAATGAAAGATAAAATTGCTTAACTCATGCGCAGAAATAATTTTTCGTGGTAGATGAAACATGATGGGAAGAATAATGACTACAGACGAAATCAGTAGTCAAAAAAAAGGTGAAGAAACTACCTGTCTCTTCACCTCACGTGGACGGGAAATATCACCCGCCGTTACTGGTTGTTACCTTCGCTGGCAACAATTATTAATATCTCTATTAACAACCCTAAGTTACACCAGTTATGGATTTTTTGCAAGTATTTTGACTAAAATAGTTTAGCACACTGGCTGTGCATTAGATGTGCATTTTCGCTTTTTTGGCCAGCAGTTCATCTACCGTTTCGCGGTACATTTCATCGGGCACACAACAATCAACCGGGCAAACGGCTGCACACTGGGGTTCTTCATGAAAACCCTGGCACTCGGTACATTTATTAGGGGTGATATAGTAGGTATCTACACTAACCGGCGCAAAACGCTGGTCGGAGGTTACCTGGGTACCATCCATCAGGGTAAAACTGCCTTTAATGGTGGTTCCGTCAGAAATAGACCATTCAACGCCGCCTTCGTAGATAGCGTTATTAGGACACTCGGGCTCGCAGGCTCCGCAATTGATGCACTCTTCTGTGATTTTGATTGCCATACAAAATGGGTTTGTTGGGTTAGTGATTCTACATTTGCAGTTCCAAAAATACGGTTGACAAATGATTTTACAAGAACGAATTGATTTAATGGCCAGATTGGGCCAATATATGTTGCTTGAGGAGCCTGAATGGCTGGGTATCCGAGAGAGGGCTTTCAGGGAAAACCAGTGGTTTGCGCCGGAATTTATCACTCAATCCATTGAAAATATTGCTCACCAGTTTTTAAACCCGACATTTTTGCAGGAATGGGCAATGGCATACACAGTGCCAGATATACAGGAAACACCAAAAAACGTTGGTCTGGTCATGGCAGGTAATATTCCCCTTGTTGGGTTTCACGATTTCTTATGCGTTTTTATCAGCGGGCACAGGTTGATAATCAAGGCTTCTTCTAAAGATGAATTATTGATCAAATACCTTGTTGCCAAACTCGAAGAATGGGATACACAGGTATCTGGCCTGGTTTCTTTTGCAGAAAGATTAAAGGGTTGTGATGCCTATATCGCTACCGGCAGTAATAATTCCAGCCGGTATTTTGATTATTATTTTGGAAAGTACCCCCATATCATCCGCCGTAACCGTACATCGGTAGCTATTTTGGATAATACAGAAACCGCTGCAGAACTGGATGCACTATCGAATGATATCCAATTGTATTTTGGATTGGGTTGCCGGAATATTACCCAGATTTTTGTACCAAAGGACTATGATTTTATTCCTTTGCTGGATGCACTGCGGAAATATGAACATTTTATGGATTTCCATAAATACAAGCACAATTTCGATTACCACCTGGCACTTCTGATCATGGGTAACCGTTATTATATGAATAATGATACGGTGATATTAACAGAAAACAGTTCGCCGTTCTCACCGGTAAGCCAGGTACACTATGCATTTTACGATGACAAAATATCAGTTATCCAGAACTTGCAAAACAACCCGGATGTTCAGTGTATTGTTGGAAATGGAGATATTCCATTCGGCATGGCGCAGCGTCCTTCTTTAAGGGATTATGCGGACGGGATGGATACAATGGAATTTTTGTTGGGATTGTGAGGCGTGAATGGTGAGTTGTGAATTAAGATAAATCTTCTTGCATATAATAATACTGACTACTCACTATTAACAACTCACTATTCATCCCCGCCGTTATTAACAAAGCATTTTTAATACCCCGCAGCAACTAACTTACAGTTGATTTACCGACTGAAGTACGAAGTTCGCCGTAAAACATTTGTTAAAAGGTATGATAGGTGAACTGTCAATTAAACAGCTTCGTTTATTTGCTATCAGAAAGGCATACTATTTGACTTATTAAATTCAATAAAAAAATACATGAATATGAATCTCAAGAACATTTTTGCCGTTGTGGCCATAAGTGCTACCACCGCTGTTTTGAGTGTGTGGGGCTATGGTAAATTTCAGGAGCATCAATATGCGGGCATACAAGAATCAGGAAAACTGCCTGTTAACTATGCCGGCTTTTTTGGCAATAACAATACACCCGGTGTGGTTGTAGATTTTACACCTGCTGCAACAACAGCTACGCCTGCCGTTGTTCATATTAAAACAAGAACTAAAGCAAGGCAGATAAGCAATAACAGTACACAACAGCGGCAGAAGAATCCTTTTTCTGATCTTTTCGGGGATGATTTTGGTGATTTTTTTGGGGGCGGACCAAGAATGATACCTGAGCAACGTGCCAGTGGCAGTGGAGTATTGATTACTGAAGATGGTTATATCGTAACCAATAACCACGTTGTAGATGGTGCAGATGAAGTAAACGTAACTCTTGCCAATAAAAAAACATATAAGGGAACCGTTGTTGGCACAGATGCCAGCAGTGACCTTGCTGTAATTAAGATTGATGGAAAAGGACTACCCTATTTAGTGTATGGCAACAGCGATGATGCTAAACTGGGACAATGGGTGTTGGCCATTGGCTACCCTTTAAATTTAGATGTAACGGTTACTGCGGGCATCATCAGCGCTAAGTCAAGATCTATTGGTATCAATAATAGGCAAAGTGCAAGTCCGGTAGAATCTTTTATACAAACAGATGCAGCGGTAAACCCGGGAAACAGTGGTGGCGCTTTGATCAATACCAATGGTGAACTGATTGGTATCAACTCTGCTATTGCCTCCCCTACAGGTTCTTATGCTGGATATTCTTATGCCATTCCTGTGAATATTGTTAAGAAGGTCATTACAGATATTGTAAAATTTGGCACTGTACAAAGGGCTTATATCGGTATTAATTATCCAAATGATAATCTGAATGAAGAGCAGGCAAAAGAACTGGAGAAGGAGATTGGCACAGCCTATAAAGAAGGTGAAGGGGTATACGTTATAGGTATTTTGGATGGTGGAGCCGCATCGGTAGCCGGTATTAAAAAAGGGGATGTGGTAACCAAGATCAATGGTGTGGCTGTTGGTGGTGGTCCTGAATTGCAGGAGCAGGTATCGCGTTACAAACCAGGCGATAAAATTACACTAACCTATAAGCGCAGTGGTAAAGAGAATACCACGAATATTACCTTAAAAAATAAAGCAGGCAATACAGATGTGGTAAAAACAACGGGAATCATTGAAAAGTTAGGCGCTGAACTGGTAGCTGTTGACAGCAAGACTGCAGCAGCCAACAACATAACCGGTGGTGTAATCGTTAAGAAAATCGGGGATGGATTATTAAAAAGGACGAGGATGCAGGAAGGTTTTATTATTACCAGTGTGGAAGGACAGGACATAAAAACCGTAGCTGATCTTGATAAAATCCTCGCACAGAATAAAGGCAGGAAAATAAAAATAGAAGGTGTGTATCCCGGATTTGAAAATACGTATCCGTATCCGTTGGATTTGAGTGATGTGGAATAAAAAATAGATCTTACTTTAAAAAAGAAAGCGGGTATTCAAAACGAATACCCGCTTTTTTAATATCAAATATTAAACAGGTGAATTTCGAATATGTAAGTAATGAAACCTAATCGAAATGCGGTATTCATTTTTTTTTCTCATATACTATATATTCCCCTTTCTGTAATTCAAATATTTCTTCACCTTTAAATACAAATTCGAGTTCTGAAAAAATATTGCGAAAAGTCCCGGTCAGCCAATCGTGTTCAACGCGGATAGTTACGCGGTCATCATCCGAAAGGTTAAGTAATACCAAAACCACTTCCTCCTCTTTTCTTCGCAGGTAGGCCATTAACTGGTCGCCTTTTTGCGCGGGCAGTATGAATGTTTCCCCCTCACTGATAGCTTTGGATTGTTTCCTGTGGTGCAAGAGTGTTGTATAAAAATCGTTCAACTGCGGAGGAGCATTCCATTCTATACAATCTTTATCAAAAAATTTCAATCGTTTTAGATTGGGGCTTTCCTGTCCGCTGTAGATTAGCGGCATTCCTTGCCAGGTGCAGGTAAATACTGCCCATGCTTTTGCCGCATCAGCATACTTTTCATATTCAGTTCCGTTCCAGCTATTCTCATCATGGTTGGCAGTGAAAAATAATTTGATGGCACCGGGAGGATACTGCGAATATGCATGCAGTACCTGCCTGATATCATTGGGGGATACATTTCCTTTTGCATGTTTCTCGGTCTCATGCATCCACCACCAGGCATAACTGGCGTCAAAAGCATTGTGGTAGGCAACCACTTCACATTCGGCCAACCAGAATAAAGGTGTAATGGCATCGCATTGTTTACGGGCATCGACCCAAAAATCCAATGGAACCAAATGTGCCATGTCGCACCTAAACCCATCAATCTTACCTTCTGTTACCCAATATTTCATGGCATCAATGAGTGCCCGCCGCATGTTCGTATTACTAAAATCAAGGTCAATTACATCATGCCAGCCATTCTTCTCGGTAAAATTTTCATCCGCATCTTTTACATACCAATCTGGGTGTTCGATGGTCCAGTGATGATCCCAGCCTGTATGATTGGCTACCCAGTCAATAATTATTTTAAAACCCAATGCATGTGCTTCATTAATTAAGTTTTTAAAATCTGTTAACGTACCAAATTCCGGGTTAATTTCTGTATAACTGCTGCACGCATAATAGCTGCCTAATATTCCCTGGCGTACTTTTTTACTGATAGGCGTGATGGGCATCAACCAAAGTATTTCTACACCCATATTTTTTAACCGTGGTAAATGTTTGCTGAATGCGGCAAATGTGCCTTCCAGCGTGTACTGGCGGATATTGACTTCGTAAATATTGGAGCCTTTGGCCCAATCGACTGTTGAGAAATTTATGCCCATATTGGTTTTGTCTGCTTACAAAGAAATAGTTTTATGTTTATATACACATGAGTGAACACCCGAAATTGGAAAGAAAGATAAGTCTTTTACAGGCTACTGCTATTAATATGACCGATATGGTGGGCATCGGCCCATTCGTGGTATTAAGTGTGGTTGCAGAAACCATGCAGGGACCCTGGTTTTTATATGCATGGATAGCAGGAGCCCTATTATCTGTTGTTGATGCTATGATCTGGAGCCAGCTTGGTTCTACCTACCCACTCGCCGGTGGCAGTTATAATTTTTTAAAAGAAGGATACGGACCAAAATGGGGCAAGCTCATGAGCTTTCTTTTTGTTTGGCAGACCATGATACAGGCTCCATTGGTAATTGCTTCTGCGGCTATTGGCTTTGCACAATACTTCGGATATATTGTTCATGTAAACGACTGGCAAAGCAAATGCATCAGCGGGAGCCTGGTAATATTAATTGTTATTTTATTATACCGGAAAATAGAAGCCATTGGCAAGATCAGTGTATTGTTATGGGTAGGCGTATTGATCACGCTTTTATGGATTATTGGCGGCGGTATTTTTCATGGCCATTTTTTACAGCCTGTGAAAGACATCAATAGTGGTTTGCGAGTAGACCATGCATTTGCTGCAGCACTGGGTTTTGCCAGTGTTAAAAGTGTGTACAGTTATTTGGGATATTATAATGTTTGTCATTTAGGCGGTGAGATCATTAATCCCCAAAAGAATATTCCAAAAAGCATGTTCATTTCCATTGCGGGCATTGCTGTTTTATATTTTATGATGAATGTTAGTGTGGCTTCTGTTTTACCATTAGAACAGATACAGAAAAGTAAGTTTGTCGTTAGCGAATTTATACAACGCTTATCGGGATCTACTGCCGCAAATATTGCAACAGTTTTGATTTTATGGGTGGCTTTTGCTTCTGTTTTTTCTGCCACATTGGGGTATAGCCGTATTCCCTATGCCGCTGCGAGTGACGGCGCTTTTTTTAAAATTTTCGCTAAACTCCATCCCACCAAGCATTTCCCACATATCTCCTTGTTGGTATTAGGTGCTGTGGCATTTGTATTCAGCCTACTATTTAAATTAAGGGATGTGATTGATGCGATATTGGCCATGCGGATATTGATCCAGTTTATTGGCCAGGGAATCGGTTTGTTATGGCTCGTGAAAAGAAAAGGTAAAGCCCATTTTGCCTGGCGTATGCCGCTCTATCCTTTGTCGGTTATTTTAGCGATACTTATCTGGGTGTACATCTTTTTTTCTACCGGAGAGAAAATGATGATAGGTGGATTAACCGTAATTGTATTGGGTGCGATTGCTTACCTGATCAAATCCCATAGAAATAAGGAATGGCCGTGGAAGGAGAAAGGAATTACGAATTAAAAATTACGAATTACGAATTATGTATACGTAATTTTTAATTCGTAATTCGTATTTTTTTCTTACTATCGCTTTTAAGGAACAACTGAAATATCAAACTTAATAACACAACCGCAACCGCCCCCACTACATTGAGCCAGAGGAAACCCAGTCCGATGATATTATATTTATCCAAAAAGAAAAACAGAATTACCACCAGTTCACCCAGGATGGCAGCTACGAATACTGCATTACTACCTATTTTATTGAAATAGAAGGCTACTAAGAAAATACCGAGTATCACCCCGTAAAATAAAGATCCGAGCACGTTTACCGCTTCAATCAAACTTCCCATACCAGTTGCAAACTCTGCTGTTATGATAGCAAATATTCCCCAAGCCAATGTATAGTATTTTGAAGTTTTGTATTCATCGGCACATTGTTGCATATTGGTATTATCATATTTAGATCCGCGGAACCGGAGATGGAAGTCAACCATGGTGCAGGAAGCCAACGAGTTTAACGCTGCCGCAATGGAGCCCCATGCAGCGAGAAAGATAATGGCAATTAATAATCCGATTAATCCTTTCGGCAAAAAATCTACTACAAACCGAAGGAAGATATAGTTCGTATCACTGGTGTCAGCATCTGGCAATGCTTTTTTTAAAATTAATTTGTATTCCTTTTGAATAACAGATAGTTTGGCTGAGCCTGCCTGTAGGCTGTCTTTGTAATGCTCCTGTTTACCAATCACATAGGTTTTACTAAGCTGCTGCTGCACTAGTTGCTGTTGGTTAAACTTTTTTTCTATGATTAGTAATGAATCCTTATAGGGTGTCTCCATTGCTTTTGTGGCAACGGCTTTGTTAAAGAAAACAGGGGCCGAATTGAACTGATAAAAAGTAAATAGCATGGCTCCCAGTAACAATATCAAAAACTGCATAGGCACTTTCACCAATCCGTTCATCAAAAGGCCTATTCTGCTTTCTGTAGTGTCTTTGGCGGTGAGGTAGCGGCCCACCTGCGACTGGTCGGTTCCGAAATAGGAAAGTGCCAGAAAGAACCCTCCTATTACGCCGCTGATAATATTATAACGGTCCTTCCAATCAAATCCTTTTGATGAAATACCTGTTGTAATTACATTCAGTTTACCGGATGCACCACTTACTTTCAATGCATCTGCAAATCCTACGCCTTCGGGCAAGTAGTGTACAATTAAATAACCGGCCACAAACATGCCAATGAAAATAATAATCAATTGCAGTTGTTGTGTATAAGCCACTGCTTTGGCACCACCGCTAACTGTATAAATGATGAGCAGGCCACCCATTACGATATTTGTCCAGAAAATATCCCATCCCAACAAGGAAGAAAGAATGATGGAGGGTGCATAAATACTGATACCTGTTGATAATCCCCTTGATAATAAAAACAGGAAAGAAGTAAAGGTTCTTGTCTTCAGGTCGAACCGTTTTTCTAAAAATTCGTAGGCCGTAAAGACTTTCACTTTATGAAAAAGTGGTACGAAAGTGATGCATAAAATAACCATGGCTATGGGCAACCCGAAATAATATTGTACAAAACGCATCCCATCTGTATATGCCTGGCCCGGTGCCGATAAAAAAGTAATGGCACTGGCCTGTGTGCCCATGATACTCAACAAAACAAGGTACCATGGCATGCTCCTGTCGCTCAGGAAATACCCTTCCAGGTTTTTAGCGGTACGGCTTTTGTATAAGCCATAAGCAATGATACTTGTGAGTGTAATAATCAATACTATCCAGTCGGGTCTGCTCATGCAAAGTATTTTGTAAACCAGGCAAAAAAGATAATGAGTAACAGCAGTACCATCATCACAAAAAGATACCAGTGGCGCCAGGATGAAAGAAGTGGTATTTTATTTTTTTCACTCATTTATTTGATCATTTTTTGCTATAAATTCACAAATTATTATATGGTTGCCTGCAACAGATGAATTATTTTCTACCACCGCCGCCCATCATTCCACCTGCCATTAAGCCTAAACCAAGCCCAATAATCAATCCTATTTTTACATTTTTAATGAAAAATCCAATAGCCAATCCTATTAGTATGATGGTCATAATACCTATTCTTTTTCTCGGCTGCATGAAATACTATTTGGATTTAGGTAAAGCTATTAAATTGGCCAGTAAACGATAGGCACCGGGAACACCTGCGGGTAACTGGCGAAATAATACCAGGCTTACATATGCAATATTACCTTTTCCGTATTTAGCAGTAGCCAGGCTCCCGTTGGCTTCTTTTTCACCAGTATCATTCATGCTTAAGGGAGTTTCAAAATGTGAATCCAATTGTTCGGCCTGGTAAGTACTGCGTTCCTGCACCCATCCTTCAAAATCTTTATTGGTAATTTTATTAGGATAATTTAAAACAGGATGTTGCGGTAATAAGAAATTCACTTTTGCATTTTCTTCGGTTACCCGGCTGCCGGCATTCACCACAAAAGGATAGGGCCCTACTTTTACCCTTTTCAATCCTACCTGATTGCTTTTCAGGTATTGAACAATCAGGTTCCCGCCATTCTCAACATATTTATTGAGGACATCGTTTTTAGTAGTGAGGTATTCAAAAATATTATATGCCCTGATACCTGTAATCACAGCATCGTATTGTTGTAGGTTTTCTTCGGTAATGTCCTCTTCTGTTAAAAACTTGACTTCATACCCTAACTGCTCCAATGCCTGTGGCAGTTTATCGCCTGCCCCAACTATATAACCGATTTTTTTACCTACTGTTTTTATATCCAGTTTCACCAAGTTGGTTTTGGCCGGAGAAAAATAAGTGATTGTGGGAATATGATCGTAAGCGATAACCTTTGTACTTCCGTTAAAAACGTCATTACTGCCAGGCATCAACTCTATTTCTTCTTTAAAATTATCCAGTTTTGATGGCGGGGCATATATAATTAAAGCAGCCTTGTTCCTGTCTGCTGTAGCATCCTCTTTATTGGAAGTAGTCTGCTGCACCGTAAAGTAATTCGCAACTGAGGTTTTCACATGGATTGTTCCTGTTTTAGATGTATTTTGTTTTAACTGTATCGGCACTCGCAGGGCAGATCCGTTTATTGAAACAAAATTTTCTTTTACAAAATTCAATTCTGCTTTGGGCAGTACTGCCAAGGGCTGATACAATTCTCCTTTAGCAGGATCAACCATTTTATATTGCACAGGCCTCTTGATAATAAAATCCTCACCCTCAATCGTTACAGTGTACACCGCTTCGAAAGAAGGCTCATTCTCAGCTTTACCAATCAACAATTGGTCGCGGACATCAAATGTTGCTTCGGCCTTCGGAAATTCCAACCAATAGGGCTGGGATATTTTTTTATCCGTAGCAACGGAGAATGCTTTATTGAATGTGAAATTAGTATTAACTCCTAACGAAGTGCTTAAAGAGGAATCAAAATTTTCAACCCGAATATGTTTAACAGTTACATTTACTTCTTTACGTTTATTAAAAAAGAAGTTCACATTTAAAACATCTCCTGGTATTATATATTCCTGGCTTGTAGTAGCTTCACTAAACAGCGCGGAACAGGATTCGATTAGTTGCTGGGTTTCATCTAATTTTTTGTTACGCCAGTTTCCAGCAGGCAATTCTTTAACAGACCGGTATAGAGCCACCAGTGCAGGGACCGAAGTTTCCGGTTGCTCAAATTTATAATTGCTGATGATCGTATTAATTTGTGATTCTATTTTTCCGCCTCCAGGTACCCTGCTCCAGTCAATCGCAATACCGTCCATCAAATCATTTTTTGGCGCTTCACCACCCAATGTTTGAAAGAATTCAAATACCTGCCCTCTTCTTCTTGGCCTTCCTTCGCCCTGGCTTTTGTGCATGGTACGGGCTTCTCCACCTAGCTCACCGTAGCTTTTTCCAATTAATGCATTATAGCCACCTACTTCAATTTTCAGCTGGTCATTGGCCGTTGTATTGGTACCGCCAAAATTAAATGTGTTCCATAATATCCTTTTTGCCTGCCAGGGGTTTACACCATATTTGAATTGTTCAGAAAATTTTTGAGGATCTGCGGCGGCAGTATACGCTTCCAGTGCCAGGATGGAAGAAGCAGCATGGTGACCATGCCCTGCCCTTGCATCGCCGGGAAAACGGGTAATGATAATATCGGGTTGAAACCTCCTGATCATCCATACTACATCACTCAATACTTTTTCCCTATCCCAAATACGTAAAGCTTCATCAGCACTTTTACTAAAACCAAATTCGTATGCGCGGCTGAAATATTGTTCGGCACCATCAATGCGCCGTGCCGCCAGTAATTCCTGCGTACGAATTAATCCAAGTTCAATTCCTTGTTCACTTCCGATCAGGTTTTGCCCGCCATCACCTCTTGTTAAACTTAAATACCCTGTTCGGTATAATTTTTCTTTGGCGAGGTATGGCAGGAAGCTGTTGTTCTCATCATCTGGATGCGCCGCTATATACAATACGCTTCCCAATACATTCAGTTTTTTTAACTGCAGGTAGATATCAGCGCTGTTATTCGTAACCGGAACCTGTGCATTTGATGCTGAAAGAAATATACAGAAGGTGGAAAACAGGAAAATGCTAAATGCAGAATGTTTAACGTTGAACACGTTTTTTGAGATATTCATATAACTTACTCTTTATGTATTATCGAAGATAACCTTACTTGTTTAATTGAATTGACCGCTTAACAAAAAAATCCTCAGTGAGCCTCCGTCACCTCTGAGTATACGGTGTTAAAAAAATCAGGCTCAGTATTCCAAAATATTATTTTTTTAATACAGATATTTGAGTTTCGCAAAGTTTTATAATAACAAAAGGCCAAGTACTGAGACTTGACCTTTTCATTTTTAATTTTTTCTTATTGCCCTACCAGGAATACTGCATTGCAGAATAACAGTTTCCCGTTTTCCCAGAAGTTCCTGAACAGCGGGTCTTCTGCAAAATAGATGACGTTACCATTGCCAATATCCTGTACACCAAATACAACCCCATCTTTCAATTTACCCTTCACTTTACTACCGGCAAACCCAGTTACATACGCTTCTTTTTTCATTACCCCTACATTCCATCCATCTTTCAAAAATTCAAATACACCGGCATCCTGTTTCAACGTAAAATAATAATCAGGATAGCCAAAAGCCAAGGGGTGTGTGTTATCCAGCTCTAATTTATAAATGGCTCCGGGAATAGAATTATTTAAAGATTGGTTTTCCCTGTCGGCATATTTTTTTACACTGGCATATTCACTTTTATCTTCACTTTTATCTTCCCTGGCTTTAATGCCCCACTCTGCTCCTGCCATAATGGATACTGCATTGTCTATGGCAAGTATTTTACCGCCACTGCGTACAAAATCTTTTAATTTTTCGGTTGTGGCTTTATCGCCCAGCGTGCGGTAATTACCATCGGGCACAATCAATACCTGGTAATTTTTCAGGTTGGCCCTTCCAATATCTGCAGCATTAATAAGGGTAATCGGATAATCCAGTTGCTTCTCAAAGAAATGCCAAACTTCACCCGCACCAAGGGAAGAAGTTTGTTCACCCGTTAATAATGCAACCTTAAAATCTCCTGCAATTATCTTTATGTCTGGCGAACCAAAGTCGGCACCTTTATCCATAAAACCTGTTTCTACTGCTACTGCCTGGATATTGAATTTTTTGCAGGCTTCATTTGCCAATGTATTCCAGTGAGCAGGATTACCTGTTTTCAGGATGATAAGCGTGCCCCGGTCATAATTTTTACCACTATACGTAAATGGCTTTTCTGCAAAACGTACTTTAATACCGTTCTTCAACAAATGCGCCATCACTTTTGCTGCATTGAATGATTGGTAAGGGATCAATACCCCATATGAAGAATTTGCATCTGTTATCACTGCAGAACCTTTCCACTCGCCCAGTTCTAATTTTTCTTTCAACGCGTAGCCCTTAACACCATAAGCATAAGGCACCGACCATGCAGTGATATCGTAGGTATTTGAATCGGTTACTACAGTTTTGGGCTCTAATAAAACCTTTGCCATTACCGATCTTGATTGGTAAGCACTTACTGCAACTGTGAAGCCTTCATCGGTATAGGTATCTTCTTTTCCTGTATTGTAATTATAGCCTATAAAAGATTTGTTAGCTATTGTTCCATATTGAATGCCGTTCTGTTCCAGTAATTTGATGACTGATTTGATCTTATTCTCATCATTCGAGGTTAGCACATAGGTTTTGTACTCACCTGTTTTGCCGTTGCGCCCATCTTCAAAATATTTTCTGAATTCATCCATCAGTTTCTGGCGGTTACGCGAAGCAGTTTCAATGGTAGACAAACCTGTGGTGTAATGATGGGTTGCCCTGTCTAACAAGGTTAGCGTATCACCATCGGCTTTCACTATACCCAATCCTCCACGCGGGCCACCACCCTGTTCGAATGTCATACCGATGGCACCATTGTAAACAGGATATGTATCTCCGTAAGATGGATATAAAAGGTCAAACCTCTCTTTGGTAAAAAACAACCACCCGTTCCTGTCAAAATATTTCGCATTGTTCTTTCCTATCAATACCTGAAAATCTTTTTGCCATTGTGTAATTACTTCGTGAAAAGGATCGGCTGCAGGCGCAAAATAATAGGGATTATTCGCACTTTGTTCATGAAAATCCACATGTACCTGTGGCAACCACTGGTTATATTTTTTTACGCGCTGCTGGCTTTCTATTTGTGTTTGCCAGGCCCAGTCGCGGTTAAGGTCAAAATTATAATGATTACTTCTGCCACCTGGCCATGGTTCCGAATGTTCCCTTGCAACTGGATCGGGATTAAAGTCTTTGCCCACTACCCCATTAAACCAATTCACATACCTGTCGCGCCCATCAGGATTGATACAGGGGTCAATTACTACCACCGTATTCTTTAACCATTCTTTGGTTTGTGTATTATTGGGATCTACCAATGCATGTAAAGTAAGCAGGGCGGCTTCTGAAGAAGAAGTTTCATTACCGTGCACATTATAGCTTAGCCAAACAATAGCGGGGGCCATTTCTGTGGAAGCCGTGGTTTTATCGTTTGATAAACCAGCTATTCGCAGGTTATTCACCCGGATAGCATCCAATTTTTGCAGGTTTTCAGGAGAGGCGATAAATGCGAGCATCAGTTCACGCCCCTCATTGGTTTCACCATATTTTTCCAGTTTAACCATATCTGGTTTGGCCTGGGCCACCGACTTAAAATATTCAACCACTTTGTAATGACGTGTATACCGAGTGCCAATCTTATAACCTAAAAATTGCTCAGGACTCTGTAAACCTTGCGCAAATAGGGTAACCCAGGTTAAAATCAGCAATGATGCAAACAGTAGTTTTTTCATATAATTCAAAAATGAGTTGTGAATGTAGGCAAGAAACAAAGTATAGCAGCATATTTGGATGATTTTTTTAGAATGACTGTTGGGTTATGAATAATACCCGCGTTATTGTGCAAGCACAAAAAATGTCAATTGCCACAAACATTCAAAATTCAAAATTCAAAATTTCCTCTTCCTTCATAAAAAATATGTAATTTTCTCTTATGAGAAAAGCCGTCCTCCTCTTGCTGATGATTACCGGTCAGCAAATGCTTTCAGCACAGAAAACAGCCTCTATAGTAGGTGCTGGTAAAGAAATCAATCCGTATAAATATTCGGTCGTTAAAAAAGCCAATTTCAGTAAGGCAGCTGTAAGCAGTGCCCACCCTCTTGCCAGCATGGTAGGTGTTGCTATGATGAAGAATGGCGGCAATGCCTTTGATGCGGCTATTGCCACACAACTTACACTTGCAGTAGTTTATCCGGGAGCCGGCAATATTGGTGGCGGTGGTTTTTTATTGGGCCGTAAAGCCGATGGAGAACTGATTGGCATTGATTATCGAGAGGCAGCCCCCGAAAAAGCAAGTCGGGACATGTACCTGGATAAAAATGGTAATGTACAGATGGCACTCTCACAAAGCGGGCACCTTGCTTCCGGTATCCCAGGCACGATTGCAGGATTATTTGCCACGCTTCCTTATGCAAAACTTCCTTTTAAACAATTAATTCAACCCGCTATTGATCTGGCGGAGAAAGGTTTTGTTATTTCTGAAAGAGAAGCTTCCAGTTTGAATGCCACCAAAGAATCATTCAGCAAATCCAGCACACGTCCTACTGCTTTTGTTAAAGAAAATAAGTGGAAAGCCGGTGATACGCTTATACAAAAAGATTTAGCTGCCACCCTAAAACGCATACAACAAAAGGGCGCACCCGGGTTTTATGAAGGTGAAACTGCCAAACTGATCGTTGATGAAATGCTTAGGGGTAATGGCATTATTTCTTTAGATGACCTGAAGAATTATACTGCCAAATTACGGAGCCCCCTGGCGTTTGATTATCGCGGCCACCGTATCATCAGCTTTGCGCCACCAAGCAGCGGGGGAATTATTATTGCACAGATGTTAAAGATGATTGAAAAATACCCGGTAAGTTCTTATGGTTTTCAAACAACTAAAAGTGTACAGCTGATGATTGAAGCTGAACGCCGCGCTTTTGCGGACCGCGCTGAACACATGGGCGATCCTGATTTTTATCATGTGCCCGTAAAAACCTTAATGAGTGAAGCATATATCGCTCAGCGAATGAGTGATTACTACCCAGATAAGGCAGGCATTAGCAATATGGTGAAAGCCGGGGCTATTAAAGAAAGTGAGGAAACTACCCACCTTAGTGTAATGGATGCTGCCGGCAATATGGTATCGGTTACGACTACTTTAAACGGCGGTTATGGAAGTAGGACAGTTGTTGGCGGAGCCGGTTTTTTACTGAATAATGAAATGGATGATTTTAGTGTGAAACCCGGTGTACCCAATATGTATGGCGCAGTTGGCGGAGAAGCGAATGCGATCAGTCCGGGTAAAAGGATGTTGAGTTCTATGACTCCTACCCTGGTGCTGAAAAATAATAAACCTTATGTGGTAATAGGCACACCCGGCGGTACTACCATTCCCACATCGGTTTACCAGGCCATTGTAAACATTATTGATTTTAATATGAATGCTGATGACGCCATTAATAAACCTAAGTTCCATCATCAATGGTTACCTGATGAAGTGGCGGTAGAAAAAGATTTTGATATTGAAGTGAAAAAGCAATTGCAGGCCATGGGTTACAAAATATCTGAGCGTGGCGCCATTGGCAGAACAGAAGCCATAAGGATATTAAGTAATGGAAAGAGGGAAACAGTGGCAGATAAGAGAGGTGATGATTCGGTTGCCGGATTTTAATTTTCTATAATATCCCCTGTGTAGCTTTGTATGCTCATTACCTCTGTGTTAAAAAAAATCGGATCTTTAGTAACTATTTTCAACACAGAAGTAAAGAGTTCATAGAGGTTCACAGAGATCAAATAAAACCATATGGCATTCGAACAAGCTTTTTTAAAGGATTCGATCAAACGTTTTAAGTACTATAAAGAATTAGGCGATAAAACATTTGAGCAGCTGGAAGATGCCCATTTTTTTAACCAGCCCTCCACAGAAAGTAACAGCATTGCTATTATTGTGCAACACCTCTATGGCAATATGCTGAGCAGGTGGACAAATTTTTTAACCGAAGACGGCGAAAAAGAGTGGCGCAGGCGCGATGCTGAGTTTGAAGTGACCGACTGCACTAAACAGGATATTATTTCTTTCTGGAATGAAGGTTGGAACTGCCTCTTGAAAACATTGGAAAGCCTTACACCCGGCGATCTTGAGAGAATAATAACCATCAGAACAGAACCTTTGACTGTGTATGATGCCATACTCCGACAACTGGCACATTATCCTTACCATGTAGGGCAGATTGTTTACGTGGGGCGATTGGCGAAAAATGAAAAATGGATATCTCTCAGTATACCTAAGGGAAATAGTGCACAGTATTTGGATAGTGTGAAAGAAGCTCAAAACAAAAAATAATTTACGCTGCGAAATCGCTACGCTCTTCACTGCAGTTCTGTGGTGAGCTGGTATTTTTTTTACCCAAAAGCCGCAGAGGTTAGCATCTAATCACTACTTGCGTGATCAATCGGGACAGCCAATCCTTTCCAAACTTTTTTGGCCGTCCAGTCTTCATCTTTTCCATTCCATAAGGCATCCGTTGGCGGTAAGCCCAGTATTAAAAAAGCCTGTGCACATAAATACAGGCTGCCGGTAGAAATATAGGATTCGGCAATACCGGGTTGGTGGCCATAAATACCTATCTGTAGCCAGCCATTACTGTCAAATGTTCCCGGCGCCCTGAATTGTTTTTTTATCATGGTAAATAAAGCAGCCCTTACCTGTTGTGGCGAAATATGATCAGGTAATGCCTTCATCAAAGCCATCTGTGATAATAACTGAAAGGCACCAAAACGGTAAGCAAGCGATCGGCCCAATACCGGGTAAGTAGCTTCCGGTGAGATCATCCTTTCCTGCACAGCAGCATATCGTTTGCTGCGTTTTAGCTGGGTGCTGAAATCAAGCACGGGTTTTTGTCCTTTATCCTTCAATACATCTAAAACAGTTAATAGCATCGGATGTATTACAAAACTGTTGTAATAATCCCAATGAAAATTGGGGCCATCACCATAAGCTGCATCACCTTTATACCATTCTTTGTGTTTTTGAATGGCATTATCAATACGTGACTGGTCACATTCACCAGTAAAATTCAATAACCCTGTTTCTACCATCGCTACAAATAGTAACCAGTTGTTCTGGGGTGGTTTTGTGGCGCGGGTGAGTTTTAATGCAGCTACCAGGTTTTTCTTTGTTACATCATCCAATCTTCCCCATAACTGGGTTGGCGCACGCAGTAATGCATGGGTTAAAAAAGCAGCATCTACCAGTGATTGCCCTTCTATGTTAAAATCGAGATAATCAGGTGAAGCCGGGTCTGTTCCGTTGTGAATGCATTGCACAGCAAGGTCAATATATTTTTTTCGCAGTTTACCCTCTTC
>JANXUL010000307.1 GCA_025356235.1 Bacteroidota bacterium | reverse complement strand
AATCCTTGATTTCAGTTTGCCATCCGGTAAGAAAAGGTTGTTTGTTATTGACCTTGCATCCGGGGAACTTGTATTTAATACATATGCGGCTCATGGAAGAAATTCAGGTACGAACATTGCCACAAAATTCTCCAATGAAACAAACAGTTACCAAAGTAGCCTGGGTTTTTACATAACCGGCGAGACGTATACCGGTAAGCATGGTTGTTCGCTGCGGTTAGAAGGCGAGGAAGAGGGAATTAATGACAATGCATTGGCAAGAGGAATTGTTATGCATAGCGCATCGTATGTAGATGAATCTATTGTTGCCTCACAAGGATATATCGGCCGCAGCCAAGGCTGTCCGGCACTTCCCGGAAATATCTACAAAGAGGTTATTGAAAAAATAAAGAATGGCAGCTGTCTCTTCTTATATAGTCCCGATAAATATTACGCAGCGCATTCGAAAATACTTAAAGAAAGGGTTTAAATTAGATAGATATCTTTTTAAAAATACCCGCTCATTGAGCGGGTATTTTTTTGTAGAATATCAGTAGTATGCTTACTGAAAAAATCACGACTTCGAATGTACAGATTATATACTAACGTGCTGTACTATTAAACCAGGCTGAATTATAGTAATTCTCCATGTAGCTCTTAACACAGAGATACAAAGTGTACTGAGCTAAACAGAGAGTTTTCGATAGCATAACATGTTATGTGCTATGTAAGCAGTAAAATGTGCTAATCAGCGGCATATAATAACAACTTATTTCTGCCTACAGGGTTCTTTATGCGAAGCATGAAATAGTTATAATGCGTTAGAAAACATTTTAGTAGCAAAAATCCTATCGTTTCCATACACATCTTCCCTAAAATTTATTTTTTTGTTTTCATCTACCCATGCAGTATAATAAGTAATAATAACAGGGACAGAATGTTTTAATGATACTGTTTTTTCAACACCACTGTTCATTGCCGCTTCTATTTTTTCGGGGGTCCATTCGGGTGAATTTTCCAATAAATAGTTGGCCATTTTTACCGGGTCGCTTAACCGTATGCAACCGTGACTGGCGGCCCTGTCGTCTTTTGCGAATAGGCTTTTAGCAGGGGTATCATGGAAATAAATATTGAAACTGTTTGGAAAAAGAAATTTCACCCGGCCCAATGAATTGTTTGCACCCGGTAATTGCCTGATGGTTGGTATTCCTCCACCATTGTTGCTTACAATTTCCATATTTTTTTCAGCCAGGTAATTACGGTTCTTGTTCATCGCGGGTAAAATTTCAGCCTTAACAATACTGGGCGGTACATTCCAGTAAGGGCTAAACACAATTTGATCTAGGTCATCTGAAAACATGGTGGTGTTGTGGCCTTCCTTGCCAACCACTACCGGCATGTGTATTACGTGTGTGCTGCCTTCTGTTATGTGCAGCATAAACTCGGGAATATTAACGAGGATAAGTTTTCCTTCTTTTTTTACCGGCATCCAACGCATCCGTTCCATATTTATTAGTAGCTGCTGTATCCTGTTTAGCACAGGTACATTAAGGCTTTTAATAAGTGCAGCGGTTATTTTACCATCGGGGCTGATACCCTGATTTGTTTGGTATTCTTTTATGGAGGATTCGAGTGCGGGTGAAAAAGTAGCGGTTGTATCAGGTTCGGAAAGCTCGCCGGTAACGACTAACCTTTTTTTAATGAGTAATATTTCCGGAAAATCTTTGCCTTGCGTAAACTTGGTTTTTGTTACCGGAATAGAATCCCACCCGTTTTTCTTGTTAATAGCCACATATTTGACAAGCTGTTCTTTCAGATCACTGTAAAAAGGGTTTATTGCTGCATATTTTTTATTGTCTTTATCTGATATAACCGAGTCGGCCAGGCTGAGAATCGGCTGTTTTTTTATGGGAATAAATGTTTTGAAAGAAAGATCAGTGATATCTGCCTCTTTATACGTGTCTAAAGTATACTGCACAAAACGTTTTGTAAGCTGTAATTCAATTTTTACAATGGATGGGTCTTTCGGATCAATGCTAGTTTCATGCATTAACAGCTCATCCATTTTCTTGTCTAATTGCTTATTCACACTGTCGGTACTATATTTATAAAGGCTCCTGAAGCCAAGTGCCTGTTCGGTTAACCCGTTTGAATCAAACCAGGCAAACTCAAAATTGCGGATATTATAAAAATCGCGCATGTTTTCAGAAAGACTGTCATTCTTTATATTATCAGCCACAAACTTTTCAAAAGAAGTACTGTCAAGGAAAATATCATTATAGGCATTGGCCTTGGTAACGGAGTAATCCCTATGAGAAACCTCAGCTGATTCGGGCCCGGCATGATCTTTATGCCAAATTCTACGGCTTTTTGTTGTGCAACTGGTGCAGAATGTCAGGGTTAAAATCGAGAAAAAGATTATTTTTTTAAGCATATTAGCAATATACAAAACCTGTGCCTTCTATCCGAAAAGTTAAAACATAAATTTTTTTGATAGCCGGCTGCTATTCTTAGGTAACCTATCTCATGGCTCAAATGTCTCCTTACCAATCATTATAACCGGGATAATCGTACCTTGAAAAACCAGTTACCAGTTTTGGTAACTGGAATATATGAGCGTTACTTAAATGGATCTGCATATTTGAGATCATTAATAGAAGTAAGGTCTGTTAAGGTTTGTAAGAAGGCCAGTAGTTTTTGCCTGTCCTGCGGCCCTACCGAATGTGCGGGAATATTGGCTGCCAGCATATTCTGCAGGCTGGTTACGCTGCCATTATGAAAATAGGGGGCGCTATTGGCAATATTGCGCAGGCTACCGGATTTGAAACGTCTTTGGTTATTAATGCCAAGGTCTACAGGGTCTCCCAGGCCAAAAGGGCCAGCCGGATTAGATGTGATAAACATAGGCGGGGCATGGCATCCGGCACATGTATTATTATTACCGGCAGTTAAAAACAGGGTTTCCCCATCCCGCTCATCGGCGGTGAAAGCAGCAATACCCTGTTTTACCTGATCGTATTTTGATTGATAGGTTACGATAGACCGGACAAACTGTGCCAATGCTTTTGAGATTTTATCTGTACTAACCTCTGTTGTACCAAATGCTTTTTGAAACAGGACAGGATAATAACTTAACCCCGATATTTTGGGTACGAGTTCGGAAAGGGTCATGCCCATTTCAGTGGTGTTCTGTATCGGCTGTAATACCTGGTCTTCCAGTGTATTGGCCCTCTCATCCCAAAACATTTTACCTGATTTATAAAAACGAACATTCAGCAAAGCCATTGAATGCCTGTCTGTTGAGCCCCCAAGAAAGCCTCTACTTTTAATGGCCGAATCGGAAAAAGAAAGATCCTGCCGGTGACAACTGCCGCAACTGACAGTATTGTTTTTTGAAAGATTTTTATCATAAAATAAAACCCGGCCCAGTGTGGCTCCGTCATTGCTTATTTGATTGGTAATGGGCGTATTATCTACGGTTGGTAAGTTAACAGCGATATGTGCAGGAAAGGGTAGGTTACTATAATTAAATGGAGCGTCGGGTAATTTCGGTAAAGGAATGGTAGTTGTGCCCACAACCATACCGCTACTAATGGATGAAATGAGGCTACTGCTTACTGAATCGGTTTTGGAACAGTACTGAAACAGGCTGGCAGCAATAACAAGACATACGATGATGCCTGATTTTTTTTGTTTCATAATAGTTGGCTTTAGCAGAAAAGGTTATGTATAAGGTGCTTATTTTATCAGATACATTATTTTCTCAAAACCTACGCCCTTAACAAAAATTTATGGTTCAGCTGCCTTAGCGGGCTTCTGCAAAAGCAATGCATTTATCGTTAGCATAGTAAATGCTGGATTGAAACAGGTATGCATTGCTTATATACCTTGTGCCCTTGCGATTAATTTATAACACGCAACGATCGAAAGCTGTATTTTTTAAAATGTTGATTGAAGTGTTTTTATTATTTAGCTGGGAAAGGATGCACGCCCGTATAATGTAATACAATTCTGAAAAGATCGTCGGGCACAAAAGGTTTTACAATAATATCTGTTATTCCCATATCTTTTACCCTGTCTTCTACTTCACGTGGCAGACTGGCGGTAAGTGCCACGATGGGTATCCGAACACCGTTTTCACGCATACGCCTGGTGGCTTCATAACCATCCATCACAGGCATGTGCATATCCATCAATACCATACTGTGTTTATTGATATCTAACATATTCAATGCCTCCTGGCCATTTAAAGCAACATCAATTGAGGCACCCCATCTTTCTAAAAACGTGCGTGCTACCAGTACATTTACTTCATTGTCTTCTACCAGTAATATAAATATACCGGAAAGCGGTTTACTTTCTTCAGATGGTAAATGATCAAAGACTGCCTCCCTGGTTTCATTTACAGAAATTGCTTTTGCAAAGGTTTGGGTAAAATAAAAAACAGACCCTTTCCCTGCCTCACTGCTAAGCTGCAGGGCTGAGTCCTGTAATTCAAGTATTTTTTTACAGATAGCGAGTCCCAGTCCCGTACCACCAAAATTCCGGGAAGTAGATGTATCTGCCTGTGTAAATTGCTCAAAGATTATTTTTTGTTTTTCCTGCGCAATACCAATACCGGTGTCTTCTATCTGTATGGTGAGTGTTACCAAAGTATCGGTCTGACTATCAACCCGGATCTTTAATAATACGTATCCCTTTCTTGTAAACTTAATGGCATTGCTCACAAGGTTGGTAATTACCTGGCCCATACGTGTTGGATCTCCAACAATTTTGCTTTGTAAAGCCGGATCAATTTGTAAACGTAACTCGATGCCTTTATCTTCTGCAGAGGTGCGTAGGCCCGATGAAATATTTTTTACAATATTTGCCAGGTCCATTTCTATGGATTCGAAATTAACCTTGCCTGCTTCAATCTTATTGTAATCGAGAATATCATTTACTATGGCTAACAGGTTATTA
>JANXUL010000263.1 GCA_025356235.1 Bacteroidota bacterium | reverse complement strand
TACCGTTTTGGAAGCAACCAGGTAAAGGCAGCGCGTGATAGAAAAACAGGATTGGAGAGTGAAGCGAAGCGGATTAAATAAATTAGTTAGTGGATTTTGAGTAAAAAATGCCCCTGAAATGTCAGGGGCATTTTTTATACCTGTTATAGCAATATTGATTATCAACCGGTGGCTGCTACAGATTAATTTATACGGTTAAAAAAGGTTTCCATTTTTTTTAATAATACCGAATCCTTACCATTAAATATTGCTAATAAGTTTTTTTGTTTATCAAAAAGATACGCTTTGGGAATGGAATGAATATTATAATGCATATCAATTAAATTCTTTGTAGAATCAATAGCTATGAATTGATTCCATGGCATTCGTTCTTGGCGCAAAGCAGTCTTCCAGCTTTCTTTATCGTCGTCAATTGAGATACTTGAAATAACCAACCCCTTTTGATTATATAATGCATAAAGTTTTTTAAGTTGAGGGATTTCTTTTCGGCATGGGCCGCATCAGCTTGCCCAAAATACAAAAAGGTTAAATGGCGAAGTGTCATCACCAATCTGAGAAAATACATCAAGTGTATCCTGTAGTCGTACACCTACCGGATAGGCTTTATCAAAGTTAGCTGCGCCCTTAAAGTAACTATAGAAAGACTTATACATCGCAGTATTCTTTACATCTCCATCGAAATATGCAAGCAACGCATGTAACTCATTATTAGAAAAATGCTCTTTGTAATAAAAAAGCTGGGTTAATAAGTAAAGTGAATATGGGAATTTCTTAATGATTTCAATGTTTCGCAACTCAATCTGTTTAGCCGGCACTGTATCATTCTCTCGATAAAACAATGAAATATTCTTTAAATAGGGCTCATTTTGTTTACTGCCCGAAAATGAATTGATGAAGTTACTATCATCATAATAGGTGCCGATAGTAGTAACCCCTTTATCGATATAGAAAAAACTATTGATTGTTTTATTAAGAAAAGGGTTTTTAAATCCTGCAAGTCGTTTATAAGGAAAATGATTACTCGTATCAGTATACTTTAAAGAAACGATATGAGGTATAAACAATGAATCAGTTTTTAAATGAAAAAAAACAGTTTCACTTTCTATCATTACTGAATCGTTGGGAGTATGTTCTTTGTTCTCAAATAAATATAAATACTTACCCTTAAGCTTCGCAGCCTGAATTTTAGGCATTATTATTTTTAAAGTGATGTTTTTATCCGTTTGTTTTATTTTACATTCACACTGCATAAACGCCAGTAATATATATAAGAGAGTTTTATATATTTTCATTTACTTTTCAGTTTAAAAACAGATAGTTCGCTAATTATTTCAAGGCAGGTACTTCCTTATAAATATTCCTGAATTTGTGTGGTGATACTACAAATATCTTGCAACTCCATACACTTAAAATGCCCTTGGGGGCATGTATTGTAACCAATTTTACTGCATGGCCGGCAACGCAAACCCTTGATTTCCGCTATATGATTCGGAATTGGTGTATTTCCATAATAAGGCCCCATACCAAGTCCCGGCACTGTATTTCCCCAAATACTGATAATCGGTTTTTTAAAAGCCGCAGCAATATGCATTAAACCTGTATCGTGTGTAATAATAAGTTTGGCAAGCCGTACAAGGTCGGCACTTTCATTCAGTTTGAATTTACCGCAAGCATTGTAAATTTTTATGGGATCAACAGAAGCGATCAAGTCCCCTATCTCTTTATCTTCCTGTCCGCCTAATAATATAATCGGATACTTTACATCTACGCATAGTTGCCGCAGTTTATGTACCGGCAATTTTTTGGTATTCAATGCAGCCCCGATCACGATAGCGATGTAACCCATCAAATGAGAGAAAGGAAGGTCTTTATCTTTCACCTTGTCTTTATCGGGTAAAAAATAATCAAGCCCTTCTCCATCGTTTACTATACTGAACTCTTTCAGCGTATCCAGGTAACGATCTACAATATGAATATTCGGAAGCCGGTTGATCTTTAATGCAGTCAACAGCCATTTTTTTATATTCAGCTTATCAAACGAAAAAGATTTTATCCCTTTTAATGCTTTTTTTATACGGAGTGTCCTGAGGTTATGGTGCAGGTCAATAATATAATCATATCCTTCATATTGCAGCTGGTGTATCATCAGGTCCCAACTGCTGTTTAGCACAAGCACTTTATCGATATACGGATTACTGCTAACCAGCTCCCTGAAATCGTTCTTCGTCAAAAAATGAACTTCCGCGCCAGACACCTGTTGTTTTAGGCAACGGATAACCGGTGTCGTGAGCACGATATCACCAATAGATGAAAAGCGGATGATTAAAAACTTCATAATACGAGTTATTGCTCTACGTAATTTAAGTCCTTATGAAAAGTTTCTTCCGTAAAATAAAATGCTATCATCGTAATCGCCATTACAATAATACCGGTAACAATACCACTTTTTAACAAGTCCCATCCCCAGCTTTTTTGAAAGAGGTTAAGAAACATCAGGTTAATCAATGGTAAAGCACCCCGCACCATGTTGGGGATGGTGGTTGCTGCTGTTGCCCGCAAATTGGTTCCAAACTGTTCTGCCCCCATTGTAATAAAAATGGCCCAGAAACCGGTACTAAACCCTAACAACGCACAGATGCCATACATCCTTGCATCGCTGTTATTATAACTGCTGAAAAAAAGAACGAGGGCAAGCATACTCAACAGATAAAATGATAGTAATGCTTTTTTTCTGCTTTTGAAATACTGGCTCACCAAACCAATAAGTATATCACCGATGGCGATGCCTACATATGCATACATAATAGCGCGGCCACTTTCAATATGATTGTCGCCATACATCTCTTTGGCAAACCGGTTACTTAAATTTACGAGTACCCCAATCACATACCAGGTAGGTAAACCAATTAATATTGCCAGGATATATTTTTGAAATCGTTTCCTGTTGGTAAAGAACATAAAGAAATTACCTCTTTGCACGTTTGCTTCTTTCACCTGTTTAAACATGCCGCTTTCGGCAACTGAAATACGTAACAGTAATAACACGATCCCCAATCCGCCGCCAATTTTATAACATAAACGCCAGTCGTTGGTAAATTTGTAAATAAAATACGCAAATACCGCCCCGAATAAACCAATGCCCGCCACCAGTGAAGTACCCACACCTCTTTTTTCTTTTGGCAGCAATTCACTTACCAAAGTAATACCCGCACCCAATTCCCCGGCGAGGCCAATACCAGCAACAAACCTGGCCCATGCATATTGATCAACAGTTTGTACATAGCCTGTAATAAAATTAGCGATGGAATACAAAGCAATCGAACCAAACAAAACACTTAACCTTCCTTTCTTATCTCCAATTGTTCCCCAGATAACTCCACCTATTAATAAACCCACCATTTGCCAGTTAATGATCTTTGTACTGGCTGCCAGCACCTGCACTTTATCAGCCAGTAATACACCTATGCCCTGCAAACTGGGTTCACGAACGATAGTAAATAGCAACAGGTCGTAGATATCTACAAAATACCCAAGTGCGGCAACAATAACAGGCAATGAGAGGATGCCAAATTTCTTCTCAGTCATATTCTTATAATTGAACTTCTAGTGAGTTATCAGTAGTGAGTGAGGGTTAAAATGATTTTTTACTCATTATGGATAACTCAGGATTACATATATATTTTCCTAAACTTTATACGAAAACTATTCCTCAATAAAATCCATATCCTTTCCAAAAGTTTCTTTGGTATGATAAGCGGCGATCACGGCAAACAGCATAACGATCACGCCTGTTATCCAACCACCGGTTACATAATCACCCGTTAGATTTCTCAATCCCCTATGCAGGAGAATAATTAATGGCAAAATGCCACGAACCACATTCGGAATAGAAATAGCCGTAGATGCCCGTAAGTTGGTACCAAACTGTTCTGCAGACATCGTAATATACAACACAGAGAACCCCGCC
>JANXUL010000197.1 GCA_025356235.1 Bacteroidota bacterium | reverse complement strand
AAAAGCCGTATCACAGATATTTTTAAAACAGGTGGACAGATCATCGTTTTTTCCTGTTTGTATATTCTGAAATACTTCTTTGTTGGGAACCATTGCCAACTGTATTAGCTTTTTCACTTCGGGGTCTGTGATGCGAACCTTTGCCCACCTGTTAAAAATGGTTTCCAGTTCCGCACTTAATGTATTGGTAATGCCCATTAAGCGGTGAGCCTGTTCTAATCGGTCTTTGGCATTAACGGTATGCCTTATTTTAGTGAAATTGCTATTGTTTTGCAAAGCTGCATTCAGGGTATTGTTACAAACAATCCTGATAGGAGTAAAGGCGGCGGTAATACTGCCAAAGCCATCATGTGAAGTGGTCAAAAATAAATACTGTTCAATCAAATCATCATTACCTACTTTGATGTAACCGGGCAATTTGGCGGTAATAAAAATACGTTCCCCTTTACCCAATGCCCCGGCGGTTTCATACTGGATGCCATTGCCGCCCACAATACTGTCAAAAAAACTGAATGCGTCCACATTCTGTACCACTTCATAATCCTTACCCACTACACCTAATACCGTTTCATTATCGGTGCGCATAGTAGCGTAAAAATTGGGTACTTCGATTTCAGGAATTTTGATTTCCACATCTTCGTCCGCAATGTTGTTTTCATTGTCATAAGTAAACAAGGGTCTTTTCTCCACGGTGTAGTCCAATTGTGCAAATTTTAATGCCTCTGAACTGTTCGGGTACTGCTCAATAATCTGCCCCAAACCGTGCCATGCTTTTTCTTTTACTGAAAAGAAACTGTGTTTACCTGTTTGCTCGTTAAAATTGATGTTGTGTGCCATAATTTGATTTTTTAAAATGATTGGTGAATTGCTCCAGGCGGCTATCTAACCGCCTGATGCTTGTTTAATTGTTCATAAAATATTTTGCTAACCTGTCCTTACCCCATCCGATTACAAAATCATCCCAACACACCGCTTTATAGGTGTTGTCTTCGCTTTCTTCAAAAGTTTCCCAGTCTTTTAATTTTTCATAATAGGCTTGGTAAAACTCATGCGCCCATGCGCTGATTTCATCGAGTGCGGCGATATAGCCACGACCTGATTTTTCATAGATTTCTTTCAGGTAATTATCGGCAAGACAGGCTGCCAATAAACCGATTTCAATACTGTCTGTTTGCTTTTCCATAATGTTGTTGATTTTAAAATGGTAAATCCTCCAAAGGCTCGGTGAATTCACCCGCTTTAACGGGTGCAGGTTCTTGGTTTGTTTCATTTGCTGCTTTGGGCTTGCCGTGTAATTTGATACTGTTTACATGGAAGGTGAGAGAGGCTTTTGCTTCGCCTTCCAAATCCTTATAAGCATTCACGCCAATGCGCCCGTACAATTCAACCAAACTGCCTTTGGTTAAATACTCTGCAATTCCGGGATTAATCCAGTAGGAACATTGTAAATAGGTAGTTACTTTTTTTGCTTCGTTACTGTCTTTTGGTTTATAGCTATCGTTAATAGCTACATTGAAATGAACTACTTTCCTTTCGTCTTTCAGGGTGTTTACTTTTGCATCCCCTGTTAATCTTGCCGTGATTTCCATGACTGTTGATTTAATTATGAATAAAAAATGATTACTGATTAATGAGAACTAAACAAAGCCAGTTCTTTTGCTTCTACTTTATTCGGTGTATTCCGGCTACTGTGCCGCTTTACGAGGTAGTACACTGTTATATCCTCGTTTAGCGTAATAGCCCAAGCCGCCAGTAACGCTTTGCGGCGGGTGGTGTGTTTCTTTCGCTGCACCTCCCATGATAACTGCATGAGGTAAGAAAGCCGTGTTGTGTGTTTCATACTAAAATGTTTTAAATGGTTAACTGAAAAAAACTGTTTTGTAAAAGAAAAAGGGAAAAAAGAAAGCTCTCTCAAAAGGGGCTGGGCAGGAAAAGACAAAAAGGAACACGGAATAAATAGTAGCTGCATTAATAATGGAAAAGGGTTCTTTATGCCGGACACTTTTTGGCAACTTTAGAGCAGTATTTACCGCAGCCCCTACCTTCGCTTTCGCTTTTGCCCGATGATTCTTACAAAACAATTATGTGATCTTGTCAATAAGGGTTAGCCGACTTGAAGGAAGGGATAATATTTGCAGAGGACATAGTGAAGAATGGAAAAGATAAACAGGGTATAATGATTACATCACAGTGGAAATAGCTATAAAAAATAGTTGCTTTGTTAATTACTGCCTAATAACAAATAAGGCGTATAAGAGTGCGACGCAAGAAAAGTTGATAAACGAGTGTCTCGTCCTAAAATAGCCGTATAAGACCCCCCTTGTAAGGTTTTTTCAGGACGAGTCAGGAATTGTTAGGTCATAACAGTATTAGAACCACGATGCTATATACCCATGTGAGCAAAAAAGACCTGGGTAGAATTGAGAGTCCGTTAGACAAACTGAAATGGTGAGCCTTGCG
>JANXUL010000185.1 GCA_025356235.1 Bacteroidota bacterium | reverse complement strand
GGAAAGAGGAATGGTCATTTTCTACCAGTTGTTCTGCTTTATCTATCAGTTGGCTATACACTTCCATATTTACGGGCGAAAGATAACCGGCATGGTCATTTACAGGGTTGCCATAAATATCCAGATTGGTGATACTATTGCACACATTTTTTTGTAAAAGGGATAGGTAATTCATGATTACAGGAGCAGCTTTTCCATAATAACCCTGGAGAAAATCATTGATAAGACTGTCTGCATTCGCTGATGGGTTCCATAAAAATTTAGCATACATATATGCTTTTAATTCTGCCATATCACTGTGTGTATTACCACTACCCTGTTCAAATACGCCGGTAATGCCCTTTCGTACAAACAAATCAATATTAGGTTTGACTGTGTTCAAGACAGGAAAAGGCGTAAGATAATTGGTGAACTGCGTACAATAGTCCCAAACAAATAAATGCGACACCTTCTCTTTCCATTGTAACAGGTTATTCCTGAAAGCGGCTGCAGTGCGCTCTGTTTCGAGGGAATTTGTTCTGTAGGCATCAATACTGCTGAGCATGATAGCAACGTTAGAGTCAACGTGTGTATTACTGGTAGCACGTGCACTATAACCATATGCAAGGGTTGTGATTATTTTATGTGGAAAATGTGCCGCAACTGCATTTACAAAATGTATCAACGAGCCTTGCGGGCCGCCATCTGTTTCATCAAGCTTTTTACAATTATCACATTCGCAGTTACCGATATCATCGTTAGGACTGACCGACCAATACAAAGCATCCGGGTTTTCATTCATCAGTTTTTGCAATTTGTCGACCGTTATTTTTAATACCGTAGTGTTGCTAAGGCATAATTGCAAAGGCACTCTTTGCTGATTTACCAATGAAAAATATTCTGGATGAGTTCGATAATAAGCGGATGGAGGCACCAATTTATAAAAGGAATGTCCCCATATTCCCCAAAGACTTTCAAATCGATGGAGTTTATGCCAGTCTAAATATTCATCGTCGAAAGTAGCAGGCAGGTAAACTTCCCTATATTGAAGTACAGGTTTTTCTATTAGAGAGATATTAGATAAAATGATTACTGTAGAGGACTTTGGTACGAAAGCAGTATGTCCATCCCATTTCCTGCATCCCAGGTATTTTTCAATAAAGGTATACACCCCATATAACGTGCCGTTTCCTTTGTTGCCGGCGATCAGTATATTTTTTTGAACCGTGCGGATAATAAATCCATCAGCAGGAAGTGAAGTAATTTCTTTGCTATTAAATGCCGAGAAACCAGCACCGATAAAAAAACCAGCTGAGCCAGGATTTTTATTAGTTGTATGTTCAATCAGTAAACGTACGCCTGTAACACGATAAAAATAATCCTGTAAAACCGCGGCCGCTTTTGTATCTGCCTTTAAAGGTTTTAACGGGAGATAAATTTTGTAAGCAGATGAGCCATCTCTTGCCAATACTATTTGCTGAGCTGAAGAAGACATAGTGCCGATTACAAAAAAAGTTAATAAAAATAACCAGTAAAATATATGAGATTGCCTGCTTGCCTGCATAATCAAAAGTTCCGGAATAATGTTAGATAAACATCATATTGGTTTAAAGTCTTTATAGGTGCTACCTGTAAGTTAGTATAATTAAAGAAAGCCTGAAAAGTTGTTTTGTACCTGAAATTTTTTTGGAAACCGATCCCTACAGATTTCGATACGAAACCGGAAAAATTATTGAAATTATAATTTAGGCTTTGGTCATCAGGTATGCTTCCTAAGCCTGCGATAGCCGATAGGTAATCATTTTTATCATTTAAGTATTGTCTTGCAGTGAGCTGGTAAGAAGGGTACCCCTTTTTTGTATTGTATGTATAAAACCCGCGCAGATTCAGCCAGGTACTCTTAATATATTTACCTATAGAAGCCATAGCCGTATAATTATTAAGGGAATCAAAACCCAGGTACCGGGCTCCTAATTCCCCTTCCCATCCTTTTTTAAAATTTCGAAAAAGAGAGTATCCTGCCTGCCAGTAAGGAAAGACAATACCCGTAGAGCGATTTATGAAAAGGTTGGAATAATAGGTACTGTCATGCGTATAATAGGCATCAAATCCAGCCTGAATGCCGGTACCGGCATAACGATCACCGTAGTTTAGCTTTGCCGTAATTGATCCTTTTTTAAATCGCCGCATATACTGTAATCCTGTTAGGGAAGCATATTGTGAAGAAGAGGGAAAGAATGAATGCAGGTACGAGATACCTATTTGATTCTTATACGTTTTGCCTTTTAAGTAATCTGCATAATCAGAAATATTTTTTGAGGGATGCAGTTGCCGTAAACGGTTGGCAGATAAAAAAGCGTATCCATACTGTTTCAATGCTTCATATGCCGATGCTTTTTTCATTAACAGGTATTCATTGTTGCTGTCTAACTGTAATCCCATATTTGCATAATAAATAGACGAATCATATTGTTTTTTTACAAAATAAATACCCGACAGGTTCATAAGGGCAAATGTATCATTAGGTGCAAAAGCATAGGCAGTAAAGAAGGTATTTAATGCGGAATCATTTTTATTTTCTTTCTCATAATACTTACCGGCAGTATATAATTGATCAAGATACATTTTCTGAAGTGTTGTATCAGATGGATACTTTTTTAGTAGTTTACGGCTGACGGTAAGTGCCTCTGGGTAAAGCAAAATATTTCCAAAAGCGAGAGATCTTTTTATAAGAAACAGAGAATCGTTCGGATAATATGTAAGAGCAGTATCGGTTAGTGCTAACACATGCACAGAATCTCCTTTGCCTGCGTAAGCGGTCATTGCATATAATAAATGAAAATAGCCTGGTATTCCTGTTGCAGCCGCATCGTTGTAAAAATGAATAGCCTTGTCCCAATCCTGTTCCGTTATTCCCAATTTTTCAGCACCAAGTAACTGATCGAGATAGGCATTTTTATATTCTGCAGCATCAGGGTGTTTCCGGTAAAGCTTACCAGTGATTATGGTAGCACTCTCGAATTGATGCTGTGCTGCCAGTAAGCCCGCTTTTTTAAAAAGATAAGTGTCACGATCGGGATCCAGCAAAAGAAGCTGGTCCATGGTTAAAATCGCATCGCTTATTTTATTTTGTGAAGCATAAACGTTTACAAGTTGTTCCAAAAGTGCTTTGTTATTTTTATTATACAACAATCCCTTCCGGATCGCTGCCAATGCCTCATCCCATTTTTGTTGTTTACTAAAGCCCGAAGCTATCATCCCTTCTACATCATCATAAGTCCTTATATTCTGAACGGTTGGCCTTTGCCGGAGAACCGATTCAAGATAATCGGCACAAGCCTGGTAATTACCCATATCATACAAGATGCCTATTTTTTTATCAATAAATACCTGGTCGGAAGGATAGAAACCCAAAGAGCGGTTAGTAGCATTTAGTGCCGCAATATATTGATGCAATTCAAGATGTGCATTAATCAGGTACAATAAAGCTTCTTTTTGTGCAGGTTCTACCTGTAAGGCTAATGTTGCGTACTTGATTTTAGTAATTGGTATTTCATCTTTTGTAAGAGAAAGATAAAGGGCAACAAGATTTTTCTGCGTAATTATATCTGAAGGATACAGTGAGTATGCTTTAGCGGCGTACCATGCAGCATGTTCATTGTCATGTAAATTTTGATAAATAGTTGACGCAGTTATAAGATAAATCCGGTTGGCGGTATCTTGTTTTAATAAAACATTATTATATTTTAATGCAGATGGATAATTACTGAAATAAATGGCCAGGTTTACTAATTGCTGCAGTACCTCTGGGTCGGCCGGACGAACGCGTAATGCCTTTTGGTAACTCTCATACGCCATTGCCAGCTTGCCTTTCTTATGCGCAGCGGCACCCATCAATTTCCAGTGATCAAAACTGATCGACCGGATGGTATCCGGATCAAATCGGGAAGTATAAAAATTATAAACAATCGTAGCTTTTGTATATTCTCTATGTTGCAACAACAGGATATATTTTTTCAGCCAGGTATCTTTATCGGCAGGGTAGAAATCAAGGTATTGATCAAGATACCGTAAGGCAGTAACGGTATCTTTTTCCTGTATATTGATATTTACCAGATAAAGTAGCCCGGCCTCATTTTTTTTGTCTATTACTATCGCTTTTTCAAGGTTTGCTTTGGCAGAATCGATATTGCCAGCAAGCATAAAAGCACGGCCAAGTGTTACCTGCACATCTGCATAACCGGGTGATATGGCCAGGGCCTGCCTGGTTAATTCTATGGCTTTGAGATAGTTCTTATGTTCGCGTATCTCCAGTAATGCCATTCGTAATAATTCATCGCTTGAAATAATGGGCCTGTTCTTTTTTTCTTTCACATAATAAAACAGTGAGATCAGCACAACCAGTGCTAAGATTAATCCCGACCATTTGATTATTTTTTTCATTGCCTTTATAGAATGGATGAACGAATAGGAACTACTTCCGCTTTTTCCGCCTGGATAAATCCTTTCCGCTCCATATGACCCCAATGGGATTTCATTTTTAAAAACTGGTTACCATAACCGATGAGTGCAAAAATCATTACCAACGGATGATAAATAATGGGCTCAAGGAAAACAAACAGGCATAGTTTAAAAACCTCTTTAAAACGGTAACGCCTGATGACCAGCTGGTCCCAAACAATTGATAAAAGCGTTATCAATACGGAAAAGGAATATACGAATAGTAATAAGATAAGGGCGAAAGGCCAGTTGATGAGGTGCGAAATAATCAGGTAGATATAACAGATAATACCCAGAAGCTCAACCAACGGGGCACAGAATTCAAAAATGAAATTATAAGGGAGAACGACCATCCCCAACATTTTATATTTAGGATTGAATAACAATTTGTAATAGTTAGAAAAGATCTGGTATAAACCCCTGCCCCACCTAATACGCTGGCGTTTAAGCACTTTAAGCGTAGAAGGTCCTTCTGTCCAGCAAAGCGATTGCGGAATGTAACGGATAGCATATTCCTGTTTTGTTTCCAGCATGTATTTACTCATACGCATCAGCATATCCATGTCTTCACCAAAAGAATTGGGATCATATCCCCCTGTTTTAATCACAATCTCTTTATCAAACATGCCAAGTCCACCCGAAACATTTGGTATTGCATTTATCAGGTTCCACCCCATTTTGCCTAACACGAAAGAGCGTATATATTCAATTTCCTGAAAAATTGGCAAAATTTCTTTCGGTACTTTTGCCTCTACCAATACGCCGGAATCTACAACGCAGGTATTTACCATACGCAATGTGGCGCCTGTAGCGATAACACGTTTTTCATCATCAACAAAAGGTTGTATCAGTTGTATTAACGTGTCATTATCCAGGATGCAATCTACATCGGTATTCAGAAAATACGGGTACGAAGAGGCATTGATACCGGCATTAATCGCATCTGCTTTGCATCCACCATTTATTTTATCTATCACCAACAGACTTGAACACGCTGGGTTTTCTGATTTAAAAATGCGTTGAATCTGTGAAGAGGGAATAAAATAATTATAGGCGAACTCCACTTCGGTAAGTGTAAATTCCTGAATTAATTTTTCAAGTGTTTTGTCTGTGCTGCCATCGTTTACAATGATCACTTCAAATAATGGGTAATTCATGTTCAATAATGACCGTACATTCGATATGATGGTCATTTCTTCGTTAAATGCACCTGTTATAATAGAGATGCCCGGTGTTAAAGGCGATTGGATCAATACTAATTTTTCTCTTATACGATTCCTTCGCATATTAGCAAGAATGGACAGGTATGAAAAAAATGTAAGTAAGGAATAGATAGCATATACCGCGCAGCAATAAACAAATACAACACTCTGATAAGAATCAAAAAAATGATCGAGGAAATGTTTCATGATGCATTAATTAAAGGATTCAGCGAATGATTCAATATTTTTTGATTCAAAATTCCCGCGTTAAGCATCAGTTTGTCAATAGTGCTTTTAGAGAGGGGATATAGCTTTATGATCGCATCAGATGCATATTTTTTAATTTCAAAATCCGAAGAAGAAATAAATTCTTTTTCCAGGAAGTCAAGACATCGCCTGCTTTGCATTCTTCCTAAAGCAGTTAGTATCTCCAGTTTGATCACATGTGGCTGCTCTGGATATATGGCCACAAGTTCCTTTTCAGTGTCTTTGGCTTCCAGCTTGCCCAGGCAAGCAATGGCTTCCCCACGCAACTTAAGATTAGGTGTTTTAATAAGATTTATTATAAGACTTAGAGCAGCTTCCTGCTTAAAATGAACAGCCAGTTTAAGACAGAGAGAAACAATGGAAGGCTCCTTATCCAGGGCGATCAGCCCTTCAAGAGACGAAAGTGTAAAATCTTTTTTTTGCTGGAACAATTGGAATATTTCAAATTCCTCCCATTGTGAGATAGGCTCAGACAAATCACGTAAAAACTGCAGCGGATCAGCTTTGGTAAACTTGATCAGTGATAAACGGGCAAATTCACGTATATACCTGTTTTTATCATCCACCAGTTGCAGCAGGTCTGTAGGATCAACTTCAATATCCATTTTAAAGAGCTCAGAAAGTGCAGCCGCTTTTGTTTCCCAATTTTTTTTATGTAACCGGTTAATGGCTTCTTTATGAAGCGAAAGATCAAGATACAATTTGCGAATACGTTCGGCAATCTGCCCGGAAAAATAATTCCGGTAACGTATCATTTCTGTTACTAATATTTTATTTACTTCTTTATCAGGGATGCCGGAATCATATAGAGAATCGATAGTAAAATCTGATTTAACAAAACTGATTTTTTTTTGCATGGCGGGTTCTTCCATCATCACGGCTGACGTGAGCAATTCATTTATCCTGACAGATAACAATGCAGTTTTTTTTTCTAAGCGTTTTCGTGAGAATCTTTGCACAGCAATATCAACCATGGCTATCACAATACCAAATAAGGCTAGCATTGAAATGATAAAACAGATTTTTATGAAAACCGGGAATGAATCCCATGAAAACGACCATGAGCCAAAAAGAATTGATATTAAAAATTCTTTATGCAGCCACATTTCGTTGATTTAGCATTAGGTTCTTTATTTCTGACAATAACAAAGGAAAACTTAATGGCTTTTGCAGGTATATATCTGCTCCCAGGCGAAAACAATTGGCAATGCTTTGTACCTTGGTTACATTCGATACAACCATTATCGGTATATATGTAAACTTATTCTGACGGATGGTATTTACCAATTCAAATCCATTGGAATAGGGCATGAATAAATCAGTAATCACCAGATCAAAATCCCCTGCGGCTAGTGCAATAGCGGCTTCTTTGCCATCTTTAGCTACCGATACATCAAGATGTTCTTTTTGAAGGAGGCTGGTAATTGTTTTGGTAAACAAAACATCGTTATCAACTAAAAGAATATGCTTCATAAATAGTTCAAATATTAATTAATCAAAATGTATTAAAAAATTATTTTGTTGGATATTGGATTTTCCCGGTGAATTACGGGATGGATTGGGTATGCTACCAATAGAAACCACTGATCTGGGGAATGAATTCCCCCTGATGGGCATTCATAATCCTCAATATTGCGGATATACTCTACTGGTTTTTGGATTCTAAGGCTGAGATGGGAAAATGCTTACGCAAAACCTCCTGCTTTCATGTATATAAATGTAATAATCGTGCCACAAATAGATGGTGTGATTATTGTAATTATATTTAATATAAATGAAAAAATAACTACGCCGACAGATGATAGCACAAATGAATGACGAGATAAGAAGGACCAGTTCTGATATTTTTTGGGGTGAAATTGCCCCATGTGAGCATGTGGTTCAAATTTATGAGAATGATGCCATTTTTCTGGATACACTTACTGGTTTTGTAGGCGGTGGTGTTAATGCAGGTGACTCTGTAATCGTGATAGCCACGGAAACACATTTGAATGCATTGTATAAAAGGCTTGCCTCTTACGGTTTATTTGTTGACTCATTAATTGCTGAAAAATCATATATACCCGTGAATGCAGAAGAAATGCTTGCTACATTCATGGTAAATAACTGGCCTGATGAAGTGCTCTTTATAAAAGCCATTTCGAGCCTAATAGGAAAGGCCGGTAAAAAGAACGGGCGTATACGTGCGTTTGGGGAAATGGTAGCTATTTTGTGGGCACAGGGTCATAATGGCGCAACAGTACAATTAGAACATCTATGGAACAGGTTCTGTGAAAAAGCGGAATTCTGTCTTTTTTGTGCTTACCCTAAAACCGGTTTTACAGAAGATATGAATACGTCTATCATGGATATTTGTGGATGCCATTCCCGATTATTGGAAGGATCAGAAAGTTCTATAAAAGAAGTTGCTTACCGCAATGTCAATCAAATAAAGTTATCGTAATGCTTCATCCGATTATAAAAACAAATGATTAATGACTTTGGCAGGATTTATGAAAAAAATAAGCACAATATGTATTTTTTGCATAATATTTTTCTCCTGCGATAATAGTTTGACCCCCGCAAAACCTATCATAAACAAGGGTATAGCTGACAAACGGGATGTAGGGCAATCAGCACATGATCTCCTCAGTGCTGTGAAATATACAAGACTGAATATTGAAATACAATTTGCGCCGGGTATGCGCCCACACGATCACTCTGTTAATAACCTGGTATCTTTTTTTAAAAATTATGTATATAAACCTGCGGGTGTAACTGTTACTTTAAAACAGGTGGGTTCTATTGCCAAAGCAAAAATAACCACACAGGATGCGGACTCTTTTGCACTTAAGAACAGGATTTTGTATACGGAGGGAAACCTTGTATCACTTTATATTTATTTTGCTGATGCTGCTTCCACCAGGTTCTGGATAGGAGGTATTGCTTACCGTAATACCGCCATGGTGGTTTTTGAAAAAACGATCCAGGAAAACACGAAGGGTGCTGGTGAAGCCGACAGGATAAAAATGGAAACCGGTGTTGTAGAACATGAAGCGGCGCATTTACTGGGATTGGTAAACAATGGAACTGCCATGCAAATACCGCATGAGGACCCATCACATAAATTTCATTGCAGCAACAGGAACTGCCTGATGTATTATGCTATTGAAGCAGGAATGGTCAGGAATCCGGATAACTCTTTGCCTTTACTCGATGCTAATTGTATGCGGGATCTAAAAGCATATAAGGGGGTAGAATAAATTTTTCTCGATGTATTAGCCGGCACTTTCTATTGTTCAATTGGTTTATACATTCTCTGATGATTATTGTTATTTGAACTCCT
>JANXUL010000158.1 GCA_025356235.1 Bacteroidota bacterium | reverse complement strand
CCCACTTCCGCGAGCGGCTTTCCGATCCTGTGAGGCGGCGAGAAACAGCCACGGCCAAGTTATCTGCTATCGAGCAGGCACTGCTGAGGCAGTTCACCGTTGTTACGGCTCACGAACCAGGGCAAGCAGGTTACTCGGATATCCACTGGAAGTCAGTTGAAAAGGTGGTTTTTTTAGTCATTAATTACTCAACGACTGGCTTCCAAACTTTATTCTGATACCCGCCCTATAACTCTTTTTATTTATTTAACTCAAACAGCTTCTAATTATATTTATTAATGACTGAAGGAAAATACCACGCTAATATTTTCAATTCGCTCCCGCTACCTAGTCTCTTACTATTAGCAGATGCCCCTCAGTTTACAATCATTGAAGTGAATCCTGTTTATTTAACGGCTTTCAATACACAAGAAGCCGCTTTAATTGGCAAAGGTATTTTTGAGATTTTTCCTGCACATACACAAAACGGTATCCCCAGTGGTCTTTCCGGTTTACATGAATCATTACTTGCGACCATCAACACTTGCAAGCCACATTCAATGCCTGCTCAGTGGTATGATATTCCTGTAAAAGAAACCGGTAAGTCTGAAGTTAAATATTGGGTGCCGGAGAATATTCCCGTTTTAGATGAATCGAGTAAGGTACGCTACATCATACACTCCATACAAGACACTGCCGAAAAGCAAATGTCTTTGTTGATCAATAATACCTATGAAATATTCATCCTTCTCAATAAAGAATTACAGATCATTTCTTTTAATAAACTGTCTCATCACATATTCAAAACCTATTTTGGCTTTGACGTAAAGAAAGGAGAGTGCATACTCAATTATACCCAACCCGCAAGAAAAGCTTCCTTGCAGGAATTGTATAATTTAGTATTGGCAGGATTTGACCAGGAATCGGTAATTGATACGCCCGAACGAAATGGAACAACCAGGACTTTCTCCATTAAGTATACCCCTACAAAAGATCACAATGATCAAATCATTGGGGTATTTGTGACTGCTACTGATATAACTGAAGAAAAACAATTGCAAAACAGGCAGAAAGAATTGTTTGACCAGTTGATGAAGCGAAACCTATTTATTGAAACGGTTATACAAAATATTCCCATTGGGATTGCGGTTAATAAAATGGATACCGGCGCTGCTACCCTTGTCAATAAACGTTTTAGCGAAACGTATGGATGGGATGAAAAAGAACTGACAGATATCCATAGTTTTTTTCAAAAAGTATATCCTGATAAGACTTACCGTAAAGAAATCAGCGAACGGGTAATGTCTGGCATACAAAGCGGGGATCCCGAACAGATGAACTGGAATGGCATTCGGGTTACCACAAATAAGGGCGAAGAAAGAATTGTTAATGCCAGGAACATCCCGCTGGCAGATCAAAACTTAATGATTTCAACAGTTATAGATGTTACTGATGCTACCAGGCAGGCAGCAGAAATCTATCGCATTAAAACTAACCAGGAGGCACTGATCAACGGAACTGAAGATGCAATCTGGTCTGTGGATAGTAATTATTGCATCATTACTACCAATCGTGCCTACCTGGAATTGATTAAAATGGCTACCAGCAAAATACCGGTAGAAGGTGATTCTGTATTAGTGGAAGCATTTGGCGAAGAACTCAATAAAAAGTGGAAAGCCTATTATAAAAGGGCCTTAAAAGGCGAAAGGTTTTCGATACATGAACAGGTGTATAACCCTTTGAAACAAAGAATGGAGTATGCATTGATTTCTTTCAATCCCATGCTTACTTCGGGGGGAGCTGTTTTTGGTGTAGCCTGTTACTCTAAAGATATTACAGAAGATACCCTGAACTTACGGGCATTGGAAGATGCCAAAGACGAACTGAATAAAATCATGGATTCTTCGCTGGATATAATTTGTACAGTTTCTGAAGACGGGAATTTTATAAAAGTGAATGCAGCCTCAGAAAAAATCTGGGGGTACCTTCCCCAGGAGCTTATCGGGAAACCTTACATGCAGTTCGTGTATCCGGAAGACATTATCAAAACCAATGAAGCCGCCGCAAATATCATGGCAGGTACAGACATGACCAATTTCGAAAACCGTTATATACAAAAACGCGGGGGAGTAATTTCAATGGTTTGGTCGGCAAGATGGGATAAGAAAGAAAAAATAATGTATTGCGTGGCACGTGATGCAACAGAAAAACTGAATACTGAATCTGCGCTGATTGAATCAGAAAAAAAATACAAACACCTGTTTGAAAATAACCCACAACCCATGATTATATGGGATTTTGAAACACTTGCCCTTATTGATTGTAATGAAGAGGCTTTACTAAAATACGGATATACAAGGGAAGAGTTTCTTCAGTTAACAATAAAAGATATCCGGCCTGCCGAAAATATTCCACTGATTGTGGAAGCTACCCGAAGCGAAGAGGTATATGGGAAAATTCATAAAGGAGTATGGAGGCATAAGAAAAAAAATGGTGAATTAATGTTTATGGATATTGCCGGACATTTAATAGACTATAACGGCAAAAGGGCCTCACTGGTTTTACTTAATGATATAACTGAAAAATTAAAAGCAGAAGAAGAGTTAAAACAAAGCGAATCATTTTTAAAAGAAGCACAAAGGCTGGCAAAATTGGGCAACTGGAATTTTGATTTTATAAACGATAAGTTAACCTGGTCTGATGAACTATACCGCGTATTTGGTGCCGATAAAGAAACTTTTCACCAGACACATGGATCTTTTATTGCTTTGGTAGACGAACAATACAGGGAATTTGTACAGGAAACCAGCAGTAATACACAAAAAACTGGTGATCCCTTTACTATAGAATATCATATTACCACACCTTCCGGCGAAAAACGGATTATTGAAGAGCATGGGTATAGTGAAAAAGACCAGGCCGGGAACATTATACGGCTATTTGGTACCGCCCAGGATATCACCGAACGGAAGCTGCTAGAAACCAAGCAAAAAGAGATGTTAGAACAGCAGTCGCTTTTTGTATCAATTGTAAATTCATCAGATGATGCCATTGTGAGTAAAACATTAGATGGGATGATAACCAGTTGGAACAAGGGGGCAGAAAAAGTATTTGGCTATACCAAGGAGGAGGCTGTTCATAAACATATTTCGCTCATTATACCTGAACTTATTATG
>JANXUL010000082.1 GCA_025356235.1 Bacteroidota bacterium | reverse complement strand
CGGATAAGAAAAGTTTCTTTCTTTGAGCCTATCCATGCAAGGGCTTTGTTTACTGCAAGGTTATAGGCAGCAACTTCGGGTAATTCCTTTGTTGCTGTATTATCCAGGAAACAGAGTACCGGATGCAGTTCAAATTCTTTTACCAGTTTCCATAAAAGGCGGTGCGCATCTACCAGTAAAGAAAAGGCAACAACCGGTGTGGAATATTTTCTTTTCTTATCAATGGCCAGACGCATGTATCCTTTACTGTCTTCAAATAAATAAATACCCCACAATTGCTCATAGCGTTTTTGACTTTTATTATAGATGGGCCATAAACGTTTGATCTCTACACTTTCGAAAAGGCAGGCGATAAACTCAGTAGGACAAACCGAATGTGATACAGTATGGATACTCCTTAAAAAATCCTGTCTTTTTTTAGAAGTATCGAGGCCGGTAAAATGGCTAACTACCCTTTTCTTCAGGTTCTTTGCCTTACCCACATAGATCACCTTTCCTTTGATATCATGGAAATAATACACCCCTGGCTGCTCGGGCAGTTCTTTTACCTGCTGTTCGGCAAGGTTGGGGGGCAATAGCTGGTTTTTATTCTCTTTCTTCAGCATTTCAGTTATCAGCAGCTGTCCATTGTTTTGCAAAACCAGGTCTAGTACCTTTGAGGTAGCCAGGGCATCCCCATAAGCCCGGTGGCGGTTTTCGATTACAATGCCCAATTCCCTGCACAAACTCCCCAACCCATATTTTCTAAACCCGGGAAACACTTTCCGGCTTAAGCGGATGGTACAAAGCTTGGGTGATTGCAGGGTGAAACCGGCTTGTTGCAGGTGGTACTTTACAAAAGAAAAATCAAAATTCACATTATGGGCCACAAAAACCCTGTCTTTCAACAAATTGTAGATATAGGGGGCTACTTCTTCAAAAGAGGGGGCCACAGCTACCATGGCATCCGAAATGCCCGTCATATTGGCGATAAATGGCGGAATAGGCTGGTGCGGGTTTACCAGGGTTGAATAGTTGCCCTCTACCTCAGTACCATTGTGCAATACAATGGCAATCTCGGTGATACCGTGTTGTTGCGGAAAGCCTCCCGTGGTTTCAATATCAACAATAGCATACTGCATGTGCACAAATTAGCCTTGCAAATTCGGTAATTTAAGGTTAGTTTTCAATTAATATTTATTCTTCTACTATCCCGTATCCTTCTGTGTGGCATTCATTTATAGCCAGGCCTTATTTTCAATGAGTTATTATTTTCGTTTTCGCAAATTGCATCATCCGTTAAAACAACTGAGATGGAAGAGTCAAACCATCATTCAGAAGTAAACGAGAAAAAAATCCTTATCGTTGCAGGTATCGTGATTTTTATCGTCGTGGTCCTTATCGCTTACTTTGAATGGAAAGGAAGAAGGATTTATTAATTCTTCCCGGCAAATCTGCTTCAACCTGCTTGCCTTATAAAAGAGGGATATATTATTTTGCCCAATCCTTCCTAATAAAAGCCATAGTCCTCTTGTAATAAAAAGCCCGTTCAAGCTACTAACTAATAAATTATCGAAAAATTGTAACCTTTACTATAAACAAACGTTAGCTATAATTAACAATGATTAACCCACGGGTAATATTGGGCAGGTTAATTTTGACACCGAACAACAGATATGAAATACTTACTTACCATTTTACTCATCACTTTTCTCTACGGCTGCAGCAATCCTGCGAGTTCTACGGCAGAAACTATTGGTAAAAAAGTAAAGGATTGTTGCACTTCATTAAGCATTTCCAAATGCAGGGCCGCCATTAGCCCAGCTCTTACAGAAGAAACCAAACCCATCTCTGTATTTTCTGTTTCCGTATTTGAAAGATCAGAGCAAATACTTACCTGGTAACACTGTTCTACCGTTTTTTCCTAAATACACTACCCAATGGAGAAGCATCTGCTTTTCCTTACTTTTGCGTTCCTTTATGCTAAACGCCAAAAGCTTAGCAGGTAAAAGGAATAAAATAGTCAGCTTCGTTTTGAACTTTACGCGCAAGCGTTTAGCTTTCGGCGTTAAGCATTAAGCATAAAATAATGGAACTGAGCAAAAATTATATCCCAAATGAAGTAGAAGCCAGGTGGTACGAACATTGGCTGAGCAAAAATTATTTCAGCAGTAAACCTGATGAGCGGGAATCTTATACCGTTGTAATCCCTCCCCCCAATGTAACCGGCGTATTGCACATGGGGCACTGTTTAAACAATACAATCCAGGATATTCTTGTACGCCGTGCCAGAATGCAGGGAAAAAATGCCTGCTGGGTACCGGGTACCGATCATGCATC
>JANXUL010000030.1 GCA_025356235.1 Bacteroidota bacterium | reverse complement strand
CTTCGTTTTGCCTGGGCGGGCTATACAGAACCTGTGTTGGGTAAAGCGTATTATTACCGGATACAGGGGCCGACTGTTCTTATTGAATATGATAATTCGCAGAACAATGCCAACCATATCCATACCGTGATCAGGGACTTGAAACATGATTTTGGCGGGGATGTATTATTGGAACATTATAGATTGGCCCATTGATGGTAAATATTATTTTCTATCAATGGATACCTGTTTATTTACCAATCTTCCATCAGTCGTAATTCCTGTAACCGAAATATAATAACGGGCAGGTTGATCCGCCGTATAAAAGTTAAGGGATACTTTTCCTTTTTCGTCTGTGACCACGTCGCCGTTCCAATAAAGAAGGGTACGTCTGTCGGGGAATTTCGAGCTTTTATTCTCTTTGGTTGAATAATCGGGTTGATCAAATGCCATTGGTACCTGGTAACCCGGCATGGTAAATATTTTTAATCCATTAGGTGGATTATCGCCGATATCTGTCTGTGTCGTTTTAGTATGGATCAGTATCACACCGTTTGAACCGCGGGTACCAAAAAAAGCTGCTTCAGGGCCTTTGAGTACTTCTATAAAGTCAACAATCCGGAAAGAGAACGTACTTAAAAATGCTAGTAAAGGACTTCCAGGATTCATCGGATCAGAACCACCAATGATATGCATAGCCACCCCGTCCACTATCAGTAAAGGCTCATCAGCTGCTGAAGGGTGGCGTAACCCATTGTTGCTACCCCCAATTACAAGATAGCCCTGGCGCAATGTGATACCAGGTATCTTGAATAAGGCATCGCCGATATTATTACTACCGCCATTCTGTAACATTTTGCCACTGAGTATCCTTGAAAAGGAACTAACCCTTTTATCTCTATTATATTCAGCCGGTTTTTTAATGGTGGTTCTTACAATCACTTCTTTCAACCAGCCTTTTCCCATGATCACGGTATCCTGTGCGGCCCTTTTTCTTTGATTGGTGTAAAACTCCTTTACTTCGTCAACTACAAATGTTTGTTTCAGGTTCAGAGGCGTTATCAAATGTGGAAAACGAAGAAGGGTATCCAGTAAGATTCTCGTTTCTTCCGGAAAACCTTTTTTATCTGTAACCTGGATATTGAATTTGGTCTGGTCATAATACGAAATAACCGGGAAACAGAATTGCCCTTTCACATCTGTTGTATCTACCAGTACCACCATATTTTTGACACCCGAAAACAGGGTTACAATTCTATTGACAAGCGGTTTGCCTTTCTTGTCGTTGATGGTTCCTTTAATGTAAAAAAAGCTGTCAATTTCATTCACAGTGCTTTTACTTTCCGACGCAGATGAGTTGCGTTTTATTTGTTTAAATGATTTTTTTTGTGTTAGCATGAGCAGGTCCAGTTCCGCTGAAGTAAAAGGTTGATCCATTAAAACCCATTCGTTGATATCGGATAACTGCTCTGCTTGTTGTTTTATATTTATAGGGGTATGAATTTTATCCGCCAGCACACTGTCAATAACTTTTATAAGCATTGAGGAAATAATTGGGTGGTTATCAGCATCGGCTACACTGATATTAAGTTGTACATTCTGCCTTGCGGCATAGATAGATTTGTCGGGCATTAACCCTACCTGCAGGTTATTACCCGAAATAAACAATTTTCTTTCACTAAGCAGGTGCTGTTCATCATCGAACAATAAGAAATTTGTTATACCATAAGGGAGCCGGTATTCAGGAATGTTTACTTCATAAGAACCTTTACCTATTCCTGCAAAATAAATACTATCTCCGGATTGCCCGATGATATAGGTATTCTTATCCCTTTTATAAACAGAATCTTCCAATACTACGCGTAATTTTTTCAGTCCCTTACTTTCTACTATGGCTAATTGGGCAGCAAAGGGATCAATTTTGGGCAGCGCGAATACTTGTCCTGGTTTGCCATCAGCCATTATATGCGCCGTATAATTTCTCCATTGCCATGAAAAGAAGGAAAATTTACCGAGGCCAAATTTATCTGTATTGAAATGGGAAATGACAGAATCGTGATCATCTTTTAATATTCCGCCAGTCTTTTGCGGGAACCCTTTATCATCGGTTATCCTGAAGGCGATAACGGTATTGGCACCGCCGATGACTGCGCCGCCTTCCGGAAAAAATTCCATCTTCAGTTGCCCTGCAGCATTTTTTGTAGCTGCAGTCGCCTGAAGATTATTATTATTCTTTTCAGCAGGTTTAGCTGCATTGATAATATATACAGCCTGAATGCCAATATATTCAGTATGCTTCAAGGCAATATCTTTAGTATAAGCCCTTAACCAATAAAAACCTGTTGTCAACGTATCAGGTAAACTTAAATAGCCATCTGTTTTAAATTGCGCAGCTGATAAAATTACTTTATCAATAACACTATCTTGTGCGTTTACCAGGTCTACAAAAATGATACTACTTTTAGCACTTAGCTTTCCCGTATATTGATTAACCAGAAATGAACGGAACCAGATTTTTTCGCCCACTGAATAAAAAGACTTATCGGTTTTAATGTATACTCTTTCCTCTTTAAGGGCACGTACAGAAAGTATAACAGTTCCAGCAAGGGAATCCATTTTAGACAAATGCATATCCTGGCACCAGCTACCATATATTATCAACTGGAAAAATAAAAATAGTATAGGTAATCTCAGCTTTTTCATCAGGGTTACTTATTCGCTTCCTGCAACAGAAAAATTCAGTTCTGTTGTATGTTCAGAATCGGTGCCAATAAATGCTTTATAAGCGCCCGGCTCAAATATGTGTTGTAAGTCTTTATTGTAAAATTTTAAGTCTTCGGTTGTAATACGGAAAGTAATTTCTTTGGTTTCCCCTTTTTTCAAAAATACTTTTTGAAACCCTTTCAGTTCTTTTACCGGCCTGGCAATACTTCCTACAAGGTCCTGGATATACAGTTGTACGGTTTCTTCCCCATCGTAATTACCTGAGTTGGTAATGGTGGCTTTTATTTCTAGTTTTTCGTTTGCTTGGATACTTGTTTTATTCAATCCCATATTACTATATGAGAAGGAAGTATAACTGAGTCCATACCCAAAGGGGTACAATGGTTCATTGGGTATGTCCAGGTAATCGGATTTGAATTTGGTTCCATCGCCTATATGAAAAGGCCGGCCGGTATTGAGGTGGTTATAATATACCGGTACCTGGCCAACGCTATAAGGAAAGGATGTGGTGAGTTTACCTGATGGGTTATGGTTGCCGAATAATACATCTGCCACCGCATTACCTGCTTCCGTTCCGCCAAACCATACATCCAGGATGGCCGGGATATTTTTGCTTTCCCAGTTAAGTGTGAGCGGCCTGCCGTTAAATAAAACCAATACAACGGGTTTACCTGTTTTAACCAATGCCTTTAATAATAGCTGCTGGCTTTCGGGAATATCAATAGATGCGCGGCTGGCAGATTCGCCCGACATATCGGCTGCTTCGCCAACAACAGCCAGGACTACATCGGATTGTTCGGCAATGGCTACTGCTTCACGTATCATTTCTTCAGGGGAACGTTTTTCGGGATCTATTTCTATCCCTAAGGTATTTACCCTTTTAACAAAATCTGCTTCATCGGAGATATTGGCCCCTTTTGCATAATTGATCTTTGCAGCATTGCCCGCTATATTTTTAATCCCTTCGATAACAGAAACTGATTTCTGCCAATCGCCGGATACACTCCATGTTCCCAACATGTTTCTTTTACTGTCTGCAAGGGGCCCTACTACTGCAATCGTTCCGGCTTTTTTCAAAGGCAGTACCTGTTTATCATTTTTAAGCAATACAAATGAATGTGCGGCAATATCGCGGGCCGCTTTCCTGTTTTCCGGAGTTAATATATCGGAGGCCCTTGCAGCATCAATACCACGATAGGGATCATCAAATAACCCGAGTTTGTATTTTGCCTCCAATATCCTTCGGCAGGCATCTTCAATTTCTTTTTGGGTAACTTTTTTCTCGGCAAGTGATTTTTTCAATGTGCTTAAAAAGCCTTCACCTACCATGTCCATATCCAACCCTGCATGCAATGACAGTGCTGATACAGTTTGCAAGTTGCCCAATCCGTGTGCCGTCATTTCATTGACAGATGTATAATCTGATACTACAAATCCTTTAAAGCCCCACTGGTTTCGTAACAGGTCTGTTAATAACCACCGGTTGCCGGTTGCGGGTATCCCGTCCACCACATTAAATGAACTCATTACGCTACCCACGCCTGCTTCTACAGCGGCTTTATAAGGGGGCAGGTAATCATTGTACATTTTTACCCTGCTCATATCCACTGTATTATAATCGCGGCCAGCTTCTGCAGCACCGTATAACGCAAAATGTTTAACACAGGACATAAGTGAATTCTTGTTGACGAGATCATTGCCCTGGTATCCCCTTACCATTGCTTTAGCGATCTTTGATCCCAGGAAAGGGTCTTCGCCGGAACCTTCTGCAATCCTTCCCCAGCGTGGGTCGCGGGCTATATCAACCATGGGAGAGAAAGCCCAGCTTAAGCCATCGGCAGAGCCTTCGATAGCAGCGATTCTTGCACTTTTTTCTATCAATAGTGTATCCCAGCTGCATGACAATCCGAGCGGGATAGGAAAAGTAGTTTTATGCCCATGAATTACATCCGATCCGAAAATAAGGGGGATATGCAACCGGCTTTCTTTTACCGCCAATGCCTGAGCAACCCGTATTTTATCAGCCCCAATTACGCCGAATAAACCACCCACATTTCCTTTTTTTATTTTGGCTTCCACATCACTACTCACCACAGCACCCGTTGCCACACCACCACCCGGTGTTAGCAGGTTTAACTGACCGATCTTTTCTTCGAGTGTCATTTTTTGCATGAGACCATTGATGAATGCATTCATCTTTTCAGGTTTACCAGTTTGTGCATTCAGTTGCAATGAAAGGCAGCAGATGAAAAAAAATAAAATATTCCGGAGCATACTTTTCTATTTATTTTTTGTATGAAATGTTTTGATGGACTTAGGGTTTACGAACAACTTTCAAAAAATCTTTGGTTACGGTTGCTTTCATGATACCGGTTGTATCATGGTTTTGTAATAACATCTTTACTTTGAATTGGCAATCATAATAGTCTGCCTCTTCATAAAACGCCACTCCTTCAATATGGTATCTAACCTTGGTTGAATCATTGTTAACAAGTTCATACAGGGAAACGATAAACGTTTTTTTTAAATATTCTTCTACCTCTGGGCGGGTAAGTTTTTTGTGGCAGGCGAAAGCTGGCAGCAATAGTAAAAAGAATAGTATTTTTTTCATGTTTACGTATGGTTTATAAAACTACTAATGACCATAAAAGATACAAAGCTTTCTGCTATGAAGCACTTACTTGTAATTTATTTTTGTAGTTTTATTAGCTTACTCAATAATTTTCATTGAATAAATGCTTTATCACCAAAATAACCTAAAATGAATACCGTAGAAAACAGGTTACACGAATTGGGCATTGCCATCCCTGATATGCCGGCA